>CAZSAH010000045.1:0-14264 GCA_964605015.1 uncultured Alphaproteobacteria bacterium
TTGTTTTTCTTCGAAAAACAAGCCTTTTCTAGACCGAGGATGACAAGAGTGGGGGGATGACAAGGAGAGGGAAATTGTCGGGTGCTACACAATCCTGGGAAACACAGGCACTGGTTCGCTCAAAGGTGTCCCTGCTTTTAAGGGCGCTTTAAGGGCCTCAAAAGTGCGGTCCCCTTGCCCCAATTGATCAAGAATTTTTGAGGACGCCTCTGGCATGAGGGGTTGAGTATAAATAGCCACATGGCGAATAAGGTCCATCAACACATAGAGAACTGTTTGCATGCGGAGCTGATCTTGGGGATCAGGGGATTTTTTCAAAGACCATGGTTTCTGAGCATCCACATAGCGGTTGGCCTCCCCCACGACTTCCCAGATATGGCGGCAATAGGCTTGTAGCGCTTGGGTCTCCATATCATTGTGGAGAATTTCTTGCAGACAAGCAGCTTTCGCCAACAAATCCCGATCTTCATCAGAAAACTCACCCGGAGCTGGAATCTGCGCTCCCGCGTTTTTATACACAAAGGACAAAACACGTTGAACTAAATTTCCCAGATCGTTTGCAAGATCGCTATTAATCCGTTGAATCAAGGCCTCTTGGGAATAATCCCCGTCTTGACCAAAAGGGATTTCACGCATCAAGAAATAGCGCAGAGGGTCTAATCCATAGGTCTCAATCAGCTCAAAGGGATCCACCACATTCCCCAGGGATTTTGACATTTTCTCTCCCTCATGGGTCCACCAACCATGAGAAAAAATACGCTTAGGCGGAGTAAGGCCCGCTGCCATCAAAAAGGCGGGCCAATACACCGCATGAAAGCGCAGAATATCCTTACCCAAAAGATGTATAGATTCTGGCCAAAAGGCTTGGAACTCTTCTCCTTCCACATCTGGGTAGCCTAGAGCTGTAATGTAATTAGTCAAAGCATCAATCCACACATACATCACATGATGAGGATCGCCCGGGACAGCAACGCCCCAATCAAATTTTGTGCGAGAGATGGATAAATCTCTGAGGCCACCTTTGATAAAACCAAGAACTTCATTGCGTCGCCCAACCGGGGCAATCGCATCAGGATGGGCTTCATAATAATCCAAAAGCGGTTTTTCCCACGCGGACAAGCGAAAGAAATAAGACGCCTCTTCCATCCATTCAACGGGGGCACCTGTTGGGGCGCATCCACCCACAATCTCTGATTCCTCATAATAGGCTTCATCGCGCACCGCATACCATCCCGCGTAAGTGCTTTGATAAATGTGCCCCGCCTCCTCTAGCTTTTTCCAAAGGGCGGCTGCCGCCAGATGATGGCGGTCTTCGGTTGTGCGCAGAAAGACATCGTAGGACGTGTTAATCTTATGGGTCATCTCAAGCCACAAGGCCGCCATTCGATCCGTGTACGCTTTAGGTGTTTCTCCTGCAGCATTTGCCGCTTGCGCAACTTTCTGCCCATGCTCGTCCGTTCCCGTCAGAAACTTCACACGCGCCCCCGCAAGGCGCCAATAACGGGCCAGCACATCCCCCGCAACGGTTGTATAAACATGACCCAAATGGGGTTCTCCATTCAGATAGTAAATCGGGGTGGTAATATAGCGTGTGCTCATTGAAGTCCTATAAAAAAGAGTTGACGTCGCCCAACAAAAAAGAATTCTGAGCTTATATTTACTTTACAATAGAGCGTGTTCAGGGTCAAATTTTCCGGTTGGCCATTTGGCAAATTCTGCTGAACTCGTTTCAGCATCTCAGCGACAACGAGATCCCTGACGCGTTCAGGGTGAGAATTACTTCGGTAGATTTTCTGATTCTGCCAAGATTTTTTTGATGTCTTCACTAGAAAGCCCCGTGACAGAAGAGATGGTCTCTAAGGCTATTCCTTCAGCATCCATTGCGATGACGACCTCTCTATTGCGCTCTTTTCTGCCTTCAGCTTTGCCCTCAACTTTTCCTTCAGCTTTTCCTTCAGCTTTTCCTTCAGCTTTTCCTATAACAATGCCTTTTTCTAGGCCTTTAGCCTCATATTTTTTGACGGTATTTTCTTCGATCATAAGCCATTTGAGGTGGTCATCATAGGCCATGCGCTCTTCGTCTTTGAAATTCATTACCTCCAGCACGTCCAAGGCTTTCTTAAGGGCAGGCGTGTTCATGCTTGAGGGAAGGTTGTCTTTGTTAAGCAGGTCATGACGAGTAAGAAAGGTGCTCCACATATCGAGGGAATTCTTCGCTTTTTTCACAAAATCTTCTAGGGTTCCTCGGGTGTCGCCGACAAACTTTTTAAGCTCAATGGTGTGGAGCTCAAGATCCTTGAAATAGGGGAGTCCTGTGTCCTTTTCCGTCACATGAAACACATTATGGTACGATTTACTTTCCGGAATTGAAAGAAGATTGAGGATATGAATGCCAATGGCTTTTGACAAGGATCCGTAGCTTTCTGCAGCTTTCAGCTGTTCTGTATAAAGCTTTGCCCAATAGTAAAGGGCGCGCTTGTCGTAGTCATCCTCATCCGTAATCTGGATTTCGATGTTGAAGCGCTTGCCATCAGCCCCTGTGGCCTTGATATCCAAAATAGAGAGCTTATCTTGCTGAAAACTCTTGTGATTGTAAGGATTCAAGAGCGTGATGTCAGTCACTTGATCTTCTTGAGAAACAATCGAGTTAATCAGAGAGATCAACAAATCCTTGTTTTCTTCCACACCGAAGATTTTCTTGAAGGCTATATCAACTCTGGGGTCTATTTTTTGCATACTTAATCCACGCTCATTATAGATTTATTATCATCTGGTCTTCTGAAAAAAGCAAGAATTTTGAAGGCTTGCGAGAGCACATGTCAGGGTTGCGCGTTTGTCCAATTGGGCAAAGCGACAGTTATCAAAAAGCCGGTCTATTTTTTCGTAGGTCTCTAATGCCCTAGAGATTACACTGGCATCCTTGCCCAGTTTTTCCACCAAGCCCTTGTAAAGAAAGGTTCTTAATAGATCCTCAGTCAAGGCATAAGACACCTCTTCCCCGCCAAAGGTGTTGATAAAAGAGGTGGGCGAGGCGCCTTCCAGGATTTTCTGAAGGCCCGCGTAAATGTGAGGCCCCTCCCCTTCCATAAGGGTCGCCAAACGCCCGGGACTTCCCTCTGCAAGAGCGAAAAAGTCAGGCGGCGCAATCCCTTGGGAAGACAGCACATCTTTCACCTCTTGATCAGAGAGGGGAGAGAGGGGCAACAGCTGACACCGCGAGCGAAGGGTTGGCAAAAGACGCGCCGGTAAAGGCGTTGTAAGGAAAAAGATAGTCTTGGGGGGAGGTTCTTCCAATCGCTTCAAAAGAGCATTGCTTGCATTGCGGTTCAGCCTGTCTGCCCCATCAATAATCACAACGCGCCAGCCGCCCATCGCTGGCGTTTGGGTCAAAAAAGACGTGAGGTCTCGGATGAGGTCGACCCCGATTTCGGGCTCTCCTTCTCCCCCTCCTGTCCAAAGGTCCCCATGACTTTGCGCCAAGATACGTCGACACAAGGGATCATGGGCTGAAAAGTGGGTGTCTCCCTCTTGGCGCCCTGACAAAATATAGCGAGCCATATGAAAGGCAAAGGTGGCTTTCCCAATGCCAACGTTCCCCCCCAGAATCCACGCATGGGGAAAGCGCGCTGAATGAAAGGCCTTTAAAAACAAGGCTTTTGCCTCTTCATGGCCAAAAAGCGTTACGTTTTCTCGAGGAGCGAGCATCCAGGCCTTTAAATATAATTTTACGATTTTACATTTATTATGGTATGGATTCTATAGAGATTTGTCAAACTTTCCGGTTGGCCATTTCTATTTTTTTTAACCCCTAACTATAAGGCCACTCTTCATGATCCCTGCTTATCTGACCGAGCGCCCCTTTCTTCCCCTGGCAACAGAGCGCCTAATCCTAAGACCCTTGAAGGAGACGGATGCTGCCCCCATGACGGCGCTGGCCAATGATAAGCGCGTTGCGGAAATGCTGGCACGCCTTCCCCATCCCTATACCCTTGAGGATGCGCACTATTGGATCAACCATGCTCAAGAGGGGATCAAAACGGGTACTCACGTAATATTGGCTGTTATTCGACGGACAGATCAAACTTTTATGGGGGTTGTGGGCCTTGAAGAAGAGCTCGGCTATTGGTTGGGGCAGCCCTTTTGGGGACAACGCTATGGAAAAGAGGCGGTCACAGCTCTGGTTCATTTTGCGTGTTACGCCTTTCAACAAGAAACCATTTTCGGAAATGCGCGCGTGGATAATATAGCTTCTCGCCGCATTTTTGAAGGCCTGGGCTTTACAGAAACGGGCACAAAGGAGTGTACCTCCCGTGGGTTTGAGGGAACAAAGCCCGCCGTTACCTATGCCTTGTCTCGGCAAGATTTTTTGCAACGCCACAGAGCCACTGAGCGTCCCCTTGTCTGGGTTGTGGCGGGGGCCCTGATCAATGAAGAGGGCAAGCTCTTAT
This sequence comes from uncultured Alphaproteobacteria bacterium, assembly GCA_964605015.1. GTDB lineage: Bacteria > Pseudomonadota > Alphaproteobacteria > UBA9655 > UBA9655 > UBA9655. The sequence continues at coordinate 4,449 of CAZSAH010000045.1, forward strand.
TGGCTGAGCGCCCTGCGGACAAAACCATGGCGGGGTTGTGGGAGCCTCCTGGGGGCAAGATGGAGGCCGGTGAAACACCCGAACAAGCCTTGATTCGCGAGCTTAAGGAAGAAGTCGGCATTGAGGTGAGGGAAGACGACCTCGAACCCCTTATTTTTACCTCTCACCCCTATGATGGATTGAGTTACGAGCCCTGTCCTGCCGGGGCCTTTCAAGGGGCCTTTCACCTTGTCATGATGCTCTATCTGTGTCGCCGATGGACAGGAACACCCCATGGAGCAGAGGGCCAAACCTTAACGTGGGTTACATATGAAGATCTTGTCCATTTTCCCATTCCACCTGCAGATATTTCCTTGTGCCACACCTTAGCGGATACTCTGAAAATGAGGGGCATTTGGCCTTCTGTTTGACTTCAACTTGGATAACCGTCATCGACCAGGGTGACGCAATGCATGTAATGATCCTCCACGGCCGTCATTGAGAGCAAATGCAAAAAGAATTGGTTCTTATGAAAAGTGAATGGGTAAGCAGAGGGGTGATCTGTTTAAAGTCATTAACGTCACACCCCCCGTACTCATGTCTCACTTTCACGCTGGAGGACAGCCTCTATGGCATTGTGCAGAGACTCTTGCGGCTCTTAGCATGCATATCATGTCATCCTCTGCACCCGGCTTTACACAGTGGCGCGCTACGGTGTTATGGTATGCGCGGCTGCATGCCCGATCACATGGAGTGTCTGGCCAAGTAGCACTTGCTTGGTTTGTCACGGCCAAACTGAGGCCTCCGCAGATCATGAATGTCAATCTCTGAAGAAATTTTTTACCCATGGTTGAACTCCTTTTCTGTTAACTGTTTGTTTCAGCCAAGTTGAGGAAAGTCTATCATTTTTAGGCCTTTTCACCAACTTTAGTATAATCACGATACGTGATTTTGGTTAAAATTTCGCTAACACCTGAGCAAATTGCAAAATTAAAGTTCAGGATGACAAAAGAGGGAGAACAAAGGGCAGCCCAAATTATGTTTTCAATTCACTCCCCGCATATCATCTTGCGAAACTCGCAAGAGTGCCTTATTTTGCAAAAATAATCTTCAAAAGGATAAGCCTGTGCGCCGTCAAAAGCTTTCTCAAATTTCTGGTGTCCTTGGCCTGTGCCTCCTGTTGGCAGCTTGTACCAGTGAGCAAGAACCAATCTACCTAACAACCCCTCCTGGAACAGTGACGCTGGCTCCAAAGAAAGCCACAAGCCGCCCCTATGAAATCAAGGGCGTGTGGTATTATCCCCAGCTCCATTATGAATACGAGGAAGTCGGTGTTGCCTCTTTTTACGGAGGGGGAGACGTGTTTCATGGCCGTCCAACAGCAACGGGAGAGATTTTTGATTTAAATGGCATCACAGCAGCCCATAAAACATTACCCCTTCCCTGCATGGCAGAGGTGACAAATCTTGAAAATGGACGACAAATCAATGTCAAAGTGAATGATAGGGGGCCTTTTCCCCCTGGTCGTATGATCGATGTTTCCCGACGGGTGGCTCAACTGTTAGGGTTTGAAGGGAAGGGCCTTGCGCAAGTGCGCGTCCGAACCCTTGTGCCTGAGAGCCTCGCTTTAAATGGGCTTAATCCGACACAAACTATGCTAGCTGCAGCGCCGCCGCCCCCACTTCCTGTCACACCACCGCCCCCTGTTCCAATGCCTTTCCCAGATATGATTGATAAAATTGCAGCTCCAACCACATTGGCTGCTGCCCCTGCTGCGTCCCCTGCCAAACCAACAGCCCCTCTTTCCACAGGAATTTTCGTGGATGTGGGAGCCTATAAGACTCTTGATGAAGCCAAAGTCCTCTCTAAGCTATTAGCGAACGTTGCGGAATCGCCTATTCAGCCTGTTCAACATACAGGCCCCACTCCGTACGCTGTCCGCGTTGGTCCCCTTGCCAGTATGTCCACTGCAAATCAAGTCCTTGATCAATTACTAGAAGCAGGGCATCATACATCCCGTATTACCATTCACCGTTAAAGGAACCCTCTATGAAGCATTTTCTTATCATTTTTAGTTTACTTTTCGGAGTCACTGTTTCAGCCACAGCCCTCGAGCTTCAAGCGCCTCAAGCCTATATGATCGATTTAGAAACAGGGACGATTCTCTTTGATAAAAACGCTAACCAACCCATGGCCCCCTCTTCCATGTTAAAGATCGCGACGGCCTATCTGGCATTTGAACGCCTTAAAAGCAAGGATGCTAAATTAGAAGACCTCCTGTATGTAAGTAAAAAAGCCTGGCAAACGGAAGGCTCCAGGATGTTCGTAAACGTTGATTCTCAAGTCAGCGTTGAGGATTTGCTCAAAGGTGTGGTCGTTCAATCAGGCAATGACGCCTGTGTTGTGCTCGCCGAAGGCCTGGCAGGAGATGAAAAAACCTTTTGTGAAGAAATGACACGCAAAGCCCATGAGATGGGGGCCACCAACACAACCTTCCTCAACTCAACAGGACTCCCTGCTGAAGGACAAGTCACCACTGCAAAGGATTTAGCCATCATTGCAGAAAGAACAATTCGAGATTTTCCCGAGCAATATGCCAAATATTATCCCCTTACGGAATTCACTTATAACAATATCAAACAAGCCAATCGGAACCCACTTCTCACAAAGAATCTTGGCGCTGATGGGATGAAAACAGGTCACACAGACGCCGGAGGGTACGGTCTTGTCGCCAGCGCTAAGCAGGGAACGCGGCGCCTCATTGCGGTTATTAATGGCCTTCCCTCCGCTAAAGCGCGGGAACAAGAAGCTGTTGCTCTTCTGAATTGGGGATTCACCTATTTTAAAAACTATAAAATCTTTGGAAAAGGGGACGTGGTGGAAACGGTAGACGTCTGGGGAGGCAAAGAAAAGACAGTTCCCCTTGTGTCTGGACAAGACATCATTATGACCCTTCCGCGCCATATACGAAAAAATTTGCAAGTTAAAGTAAGTTACGACTCGCCCCTTGCAGCTCCCCTCAAAGCAGGGGATCAGGTGGGCATCATCGAAATCACGATTCCTGAAAAAGGCGTTCAAAAAGTTCCTCTTTGTATCGGAAAAGATGCTGGAAAAGCGTGGTTCTTCCAACGCATTGGCAACTCTATCTCTTACCTTTTATTGGGAAAACATAGTTCATGACGTCTCACAAAGCCCCCTTTATCACCTTTGAAGGAGGAGAAGGCTGTGGAAAGTCAACCCAGGTTGATCTTTTATTTCGGCACCTTTTATTACTCGGGATTGATGTTGTCTCTTACCGTGAGCCTGGCGGCACAAAAGGGGCTGAGGAAATACGCAGCTTGCTTCTTGAAGGGGACGGAGACCGCTGGACACCCACAACAGAAGCGCTGCTGATGAGTGCAGCGCGAGCAGACCTTGTTGAAAAGCGCATTCGTCCCCAACTCAATAAGGGAGGTTGGGTCTTGTGTGACCGCTTCACGGATTCAACCCTTGCCTATCAAGGTTTTGGCCATGGCCTTGATGATGCCTCTATTGCGCAACTTAACCAGTTTACAGTTGGATCCTTGACCCCAGATTTAACCTTTGTTTTTCAACTCAATCCTAAGCTAGGACTGGAAAGAACAGCGCTTCGCGCGGGCGGTAAGGATCGTTATGAAACATTTGATCTTAGCTTTCACACAAAAGTCGAGAAAGGTTATGAAGAAATTCTAAAAAGAAACCCCGAACGCTGTGTTGCCGTTAATGCTCTTCTTGATATCGAGATGATTTCTGAGATGATTTTTACGGAAGTGTCTCAGCGGTTTGGGCTCTACTTTCCTCAGCTCACTTAAATTGGCTTGTTTTTCCCTCATTTTTGTCATCCCCCCACTCTTGTCATCCTCGGGCTAGAAAAGGCTTGTTTTTCGAAGAAAAACAATGACTTTTCTTGAACCGAGGATCTTGCCCGCAACAAATAAGATCCCCGATCAAGAAGTTCTAAGATTTTCTTTGCAAATCAAGAACTTCTAAGTCGGGGATGACAAAAGGGGGGGAGGACATAACAAAAAATGGAATGACCAAGGGTGGAGGGTTAAGAAAAAACCTCTACAATTGAGTTCCACCATCTTTCCCACCAAGGAATTTCAACGGGAAAAAAAGGTTTTAACTTTAAAACCTCTTCACTCATACGAGGCACGCCGCCGCCAGGAGTATTCGCGCTTGGCGTCGTAGAGGAATCTCCCGCTAGAAAGGTGGTAATAGCTTCGTCTTTGTCAGCCTCCTTGACAAAAATCCCTTCTTCAAGCGGAGAAGGAGGGGTTTGCGTCTTTTTCATTCCCACATCCTCATCGATACGAGAGGGAGCATGAGATCTTGGCTCCTCATCAGCAATATCTATAATCTGTGCATGAGCGTCTCTAAAGAAGAGAATAAAGAGTCCTATAATCCATAACTTCATGAGGATTCCTTAATGATGCCCCCCTAGGGGGTCTTATATTTTTCTGATCATACCCTGCATCCCCCTTTAAATTCAATAGGGTATCCAGGGGACTCACTTTCTTCCTCAATCCTCGGTCATTTTCAAGGCGGCCAAGAAGGCAGACTGGGGGATCTCCACATTTCCCACCTGGCGCATGCGCTTTTTTCCTTCCTTTTGCTTATCCAACAATTTGCGCTTGCGGCTAACATCTCCGCCATAGCATTTGGCGGTCACATCTTTACGAAGGGCTGAGATTGTCTCGCGCGCGATGACTTTCGCTCCAATGGCCGCCTGAATGGCAATTTTAAAGAGCTGGCGAGGGATCAGGTCCTTCAGCTTGCTGCACAAAAGGCGTCCACGCGCTTCTGCATGAGAGCGGTGCACAATGGTTGACAGCGCATCCACAGGGTCCCCATTCACAAGGACGGAGAGCTTCACAAGCTGCCCTTCCTCATAGCCATCCATCTGATAATCAAAGCTAGCGTAGCCGCGGCTAACGGACTTAAGGCGGTCATAAAAATCAAAGACCACCTCATTCAACGGCAACCGATAGACAGCCATGGCGCGATTGCCCACATAGGTGAGGTCAAGCTGGATCCCCCGCCTTTCCGTGCACAGGGTCAACACAGACCCTAAATAGGTGTCAGGCACAAGGATGGTTGCCTTGATCCAAGGCTCTTCCATTTTCGTAATCCGCATGACATCAGGCATATCCGCCGGGTTGTGGAGCTCAATCATGTCCCCATTGGTCATGTACAGCTTGTAAATCACACTGGGCGCTGTTGTGACCAGGTCCAGATTGAATTCCCGCTCCAAACGCTCTTGAATAATTTCCAGGTGAAGAAGGCCCAGAAAGCCACAGCGAAACCCAAAGCCAAGGGCAGCTGAGGATTCGGGCTCAAACATAAAACTCGCATCATTCAGGCGTAATTTTCCCAAGCTTTCTCTAAGGGTTTCAAACTCAGCCGCATCTGCGGGGAAAAGACCGCAGAACACCACCGGAACACTTGGTTTAAAACCCGCAAGGGGAGCGGACGCTTCACGTTTTTCCTCCGTCACCGTATCCCCCACATTGCAATCTGCAACAGCCTTAATCCCAGCTGTAAAGAATCCCACTTCTCCCGGGTGAAGGGCGGGAAGGGTTTCTCGCTTAGGGGTAAACACGCCCACCTGATCCACAGGATAAACAGAGCCTGTAGACATCATCTTAATTTTCATACCTGGCTTTAAAATCCCGTCCACAATGCGCACAAGGATAATCACTCCCAAATAGGCATCATACCAACTATCAATCAGCAGGGCCTTGAGCGGCGCGGTCCCCTCCCCTTTTGGCGGCGGCAAGCGATGGACAATGGCTTCCAACACATCCCCCACCCCAATTCCTGTTTTTGCAGAAATAAGCAAGGCGTCGCTTGCATCCAGACCGATTACATCCTCTATTTGTTCTTTGATGCGATCGGGCTCAGCGGCGGGCAGATCCACCTTATTCAAGACCGGAATGATCTCATGATTATTATCAATGGCCTGATACACGTTCGCAAGGGTTTGCGCCTCAACCCCTTGGCTGGCGTCCACCACCAACAGAGACCCCTCACACGCCGCCAAGCAGCGGCTCACCTCATAGGCAAAGTCCACATGGCCCGGTGTATCCATCAAATTGAGCTGATAGATCTCCCCATTTTTCGCCTTATAGCGCAGGCGCACGGTCTGGGCCTTGATGGTAATCCCCCGTTCCCGCTCAATGTCCATGGTATCAAGAACTTGTTCCTTTAATTCTCGATCGGAAAGCCCCCCACACAGCTGAATCAAACGATCCGCAAGGGTAGACTTGCCATGGTCAATATGGGCAATAATGGAGAAGTTTCGAATGTGGCTTAAGTCTGTCATGGGTATCCTATCTTAATCTCCCTAAGGCATATCACCTTTTGTACCGAACAAAAAGCCTTTACAAAAAACTCATGTCCGCAGGACATGTAGTTTTACTTTTTTAACGGTCGACGAGATGATAATTTTAGATTTATTGAAAAAACGGGGCAGAACTCAACTGCTTTTTTTAGGCTAATTCATACTGGATTCTTTGAAGTTTTCCCTTATGCTTTGCACAACCAAAGACTTGTTTACTATATCAGGCCCTATTTCATGATATTTCTCCAATAAAAATGTGATTTCCCACCCTAAGAACTTACCAGTTTCACCAGTAAGAAGAAAATTCTCTCCTTTTTTTACAACTCTCTCTACATCCGATTTTGTAGCGAGTATCTGCTGAGCCATTGAAAGCTCTTCAGCTCTCTTTTTCAATGCAGCCATCACAAGTGTAACAAATTTATCTTTTAAGGTATTTTGTTCATGTGCCGTTTCTATAAGCTCGCTAATTTTTGTTGAATTTTCTTTAATCAAATAGTCCTTGCTTAGCGTTCTTTCACAATGCTCTTCCAGAAAAGAGAGGCGTCCTAACCTCATTAGCTGCTCATGTAAGATAGGATAAAGGTTGTAGAGATGGCTAACATCTGCTGTCGCATATGAAAGCTGGGCTTCAGTGAGAGGACGTTTCTCCCAAAGGCTACACTGTTGAGCTTTATTAACTTCTATTTGTAGCATATCCCGAAGCACATATGCATACCCTGCTTGAAATTTAGGTTTTAAAGTGGCGTACATTGCCTGAGTATCTTTTACTGATTTTGGTAGCTTTCCCATTAAGTCGTAGAGGATGCGAAGATCTTGTGAAGGGGCATGAAAGACCTTTGTAATCTTAGCATTTTCTAAAATTGAAGCGAAAGGTCCTAGAGCATGACTTGATTTTTTAGGTTTAATGTCCTTCAAAGCACAGTAATCAATGAGGGCGCCATCATCTTTACCCGTCCCCCAGCAAACCTGTATAAGGCATAACTTATGATCCTTAAACTCTAAATCGACAGCAATATATTTTTTATTTCGCATTATGTTACAAACATGGTTCAAAGCATCAAAAGAATCAATTAATTGAAAAGAAGTCGCAAACGCACCTTGTGCAAATATCCCAAAGAGCACGATCAGGAAAAAACTCTTTAACCTCATCAAAACACCATATCTAGAAAACAATTATGAATCATTTGCATTATTATTTTCTACAAGTCAAAAATTTTTATTTTAATTAAATTTAAATAAAATTTTATTGAGCGGTAAAAAACAGAAGAGGCTCTTAAGCCTCCCCTGGAGCTTTAGAGCAAAAGGTACTGGAAGTAATTCAAACTTTAAAATAAGGTGCGTTTAATCAAGAAAGGATCATTTATACAGCGAGAATCGCTTGGTGATGCGACTTACCTCATCCCACGGCCCAAAGAGAACAGCGCCGTAATAAACAAGCTGATCTTCTGAAGTCTGCAAGGTGTTGTCGAGTTGTTCTTGATAGGTGCCGCCTGTCATCGTATGGATAAAGACGCCAAATTTGATGGACTGTTCTTTTGCATGAGACACGGCTTTCCTAATCTCACTGGATTTTCCACGCAAAATCATAATGGGCATTTGAGAGATATTTGGATAAATGTTGCCCTCTTTATCTTGATAATCATTGAGCCTTAAGAGCTCAGGATCCAGTTGCGCCCCCAGCCCAAGCACCATGTGAGCAATCGCGTTCATCGCAACCCCTGTTTCGATTTCCTTATTCACAAGGACGACGGCTTTATTTTCAAATGACATGGATTACTCCTTTTGAGATTAGGAAGGCATTGACTATTTCTGGAGAAAACAACCCATGACCTACTCAATTTGTGATGAGTGTTTGCAGTTGATCTAACTTTCCCATTTTATATTTATAGTTTATTCCGCAATTTGAAGAAAATCAAATTTTTTGTGTAGTCTTGATTGGCCATTTGGCCTATATTTTAAGGAGCCTCATTCGCAAACAAAGGCAGCTCTATGCTGTGGTGACATGAAACAAAACCCTGTGCGTGCGTATTGCTCGGACGGCACTACAAGCGACCGCATGTATCGCTTAGCCTCGGATTGTGCGGATGACAAGGGCAATTGGTGCCAGTCAGACTACTGCACCCATTGTTTGTCCACCGCTCTTCATCCGCAATATTGTGTTAACTTATAAGCTCAATAAGCTCTGGAATTTCTGCTTTTACCCTTAGAATCATGGGAAAAACAATGCCCACCATTTCAACACCTATTTTCCATTCCTCTGACTCAGGAGAAGTCGCTTTACAAGCTCGTCCTATGTTATAAACCATCCAATTAAGGGCATTCCCCAATGCTCCATAAAAAGCGGGCTCTAAATGTTCTTTATCTATGGTCCCTCCAGCGTTTCTATAGGCTTTAATCATGTCAACAAAGAGAGATTTATTAAGATTCGTCATGACACCACTCCAATCAAGGGCCGTGTTGATAATCTCATAGGTAGGATTCAGTTTACGAGCAGATTCCCAATCAATTAAGAGCGGGCTTCCTTCCTTATCCCATAAGACATTTTTTTGATCTAAGTCACCGTGGCTGATAAGAAGCTTCCTTTTAAGACAAGGAATGGCTTGCTGATAAGTCTCATTAACCGCAAGGATGACTTCTTGATGTGCTTGCAAGGTTTGAGCGAGAGGAAAGTTACAGGAAGCTGCTCTTGCTATCAAAGCTAAAATCTCTTCTGGAGGATGAACATCAAACTCACCCTCCTCTAAGGAAGGCAGATCAAAATTAAGCCTATGCATTTTTGCAAGCAGATCAGCAATCTTAAGGGCATGAAAAGGGGATATCTCATCCCGATCCAGGGATTTTGCTTCTACCCATGGATAGACAAGATAGGTTGTTCCTGTAATTTCTATAAGGCGCTTATTTTCAGCCCCTAAAGCACTTACAGCTGGAATGCCGTGCTGCGCAAAGTAAGAGGCAATGTTTTCTGTGGTTTCGTAATGATCTTTCTCTTTTTGGGTCATCAGACCTTGTGAGATCTGTTTTATGGCATAAGAGCCCTGCATCGTATTAATGCGCCACATAAGATGGAGGAGCCCCCCATAGACTTTATTTGGCTTACTGAGAGGCACACCCAGGCTTAATCGTTTGCAAATTTCTCTTAAAGCATCTTGGTTCATACACACTACCTTGTCCAAAAAGGGATTCCTTTTATCCTCTTATCGACAGCACCGGGGCCATTCACTCCTGCTTTAACTCTTCTTTCAATTTTTTAACTTCTTCAAGGGAAAGCCCCGTCATTTTTGAAATAACCTCAACGTCCATGCCATTCACTAACATTGTTCGCGCAATTTTTATGGCTTTCTTTTTTTCGCCTTTTTTTTCGCCTTTTTCTTCACCCTCTTTTAGCCCTTCTTGCCGGCCTTCTTCTCTGCCATCAGAGAAGGACTTTGTAATCATGATTTCTTCTGCTTCTGTGGCAAGGCGCGCCTTAAAGTAGG
>CAZSAH010000046.1:0-13862 GCA_964605015.1 uncultured Alphaproteobacteria bacterium
ATTGAACTTCCTTAATTTTGGCGGCTTTTTGATCGGGAAGAACTTCAGCAAAATATTCATCAAGTCCAACTTCACTCGCAACCCATTTGGCAACCTGTTGGTTGTCTCCTGTTAACATGATGCACCGAATTCCCATGTCTTTGAGAAGAGCAATGGCTCTTTTTGCTTCAGGACGAATCATATCAGCCAAAGCAATAGCGCCCGCTACCTTTTTATCAATAAGAACGAAGACAACGGTTTTTCCTTGAATGCTTAATTTCTTAAGGGAGGACTCATCAATGTCAAATTTATGATCTTTTAAGTATCCTGGACTAACGACTTTAACCAGGTTTCCTTTGACCTTTCCTTCCGCTCCTTTTCCTGGAATGGCTTTAAAGTTTGTTGCTTCTGATAAGTGCTTGGCTTCTTTTACAATCCCTTTGGCAATGGGATGTTCGGAATATTGCTCAAGAGATCCTGCAAGGTTCACAAGGTCAAATTCTGAATACTTTTTATCAAAAACGATCACGTCTGTAATCCCAAATTCTCCCTTCGTCAACGTTCCCGTTTTATCAAAAATGATAGCTTGAATGTTGCGGGCTTGTTCAAAGGCCGTGCGGTTTCTGATGAGAAGCCCATGGGTTGCTGCCAATGACGTTGAAACGGCAACAACAAGGGGAACGGCAAGACCCAAAGCATGGGGACACGTAATCACCATTACCGTAACAGCTCGCTCCATGGCAAGGTTTAAACCTTGAGACGATGCAATTAACCACATAGAAAATGTTAGAGCTCCTCCCCCAAGGGCAATGACTGTGAGCCACATGGCAGCGCGATTGGCGATATCTTGGGTTTTAGACTTGCTGGCTTGGGCGTCTCTCACCAGTTTAACCACACCAAAAACAAAGGATTCTTCGCCGGTTTTTTGAATTTCAATGGTAATTGATCCTTCCCCATTGATAGCGCCTCCAATGACCTTCTCTCCAACTTGTTTAGAAACAGGCGTAGATTCCCCGGTAAGCATAGATTCATTCATGGAGGTGATGCCCTTGATAATAATACCGTCTCCAGGAACTTTCTCGCCTGGTTTTACAAGGCATTTATCTCCTTTCTTTAAGGTATGGGAGGGAATCTCTTGAGTAGATCCATCTTTTAATAGTTTGTGAGCTTTATCTGGGATAAGGCTTGCGAGTTGTTCGAGCGCTTTTCCGGCTCCCATCACGGATTTCATTTCAATCCAATGGCCCAACAACATAATGTCAATCAGAGTGGCAAGTTCCCAGAAAAACCCCATTCCCTGTACACCAAAGACAATTGAGCTGCTGTAGACATAAGCTGTCGTAATAGCAACGCCAATCAAAGTCATCATGCCAGGTTGTTTGTGACTGAGCTCTCCCCAAAGTCCTTTTAGAAAAGGCCAGCCTCCATAAAAATAAATAAGAGATGAGAAGAAGAACAAAGCATAACGATCTCCTTTGAAGCTAAGATATTTAGATAAGCCAAGGAATTCTTGAATCATGGGAGACAGCAAAAGAACCGGCACCGTTAGAATAAGGGAAACCCAAAAGCGCCTTTGGAAATCTTTAACCATCGAGCCATGACCATGATGCATTCCTTCATGATGAGTTTCAGAGTGACTTTTTGCAGAACGATTGTGAGGGGGCTTTTCGGGATGATTATGGTTTGCATGGGTTTTTTGCATGGCTTGTTGGCTTTATCTAATAATGTAAATTTTTCGTTTATGGTCAGTATGAATAGTGAGCCTTAACAAAAGATGAAGGAAACATGGATCCTATAAAAAATGCGCAAAGCCTACGATCTTCAAAAAGACTACCCCAACGCTTTGCAACACTATCTCATCAGCGATCAGATTTACAATAATATCCTGAAAAACAAGGAAATAGATGACGTTAGTGAACTTTATACAGCTCTTGCTCTGCTAGGAGCAAAAGGGGAAGATGAGGAATTAACCCACAAATATTTAAAGGCCCAGGTTCAAGCTTTTGGCTTAGCTCACCCCAGAACACAAGAAATAATGCTTTATCTCAATAAAAAAGGGCTTAACGTGCCTTTTTGATCCACATTGTGGAGTCATTGGCACCACACTGTGAAAACAGTCCTGAGGAGGGTTATCATGGCTTGCGCATTGGGTGTGTCAATAATTCACAAGTGGGCCAGTAATCCTTAGCGTCTGGGGTGTGGGGTATGCTCTTATGAGTGTCAATAAAGGGGCAATTTACGCCATGTGTGTAGAGAATACTCTGACTCGCTTCCAAACTGAGAGAAAATTGCCATTCGACTTTTTCAATTTTGCTCCCCTTGTGCTCCCCCAAATGTTTTGGAGGTTTTTTGGATCTTCAAAAAACATAGTGTTTCCCTGGTGGGCGCTGCAGGATTCGAACCTGCGACCCGCTGATTAAAAGTCAGCTGCTCTACCGACTGAGCTAAGCGCCCGAAACTGTGGCTGACAATATAAGTATCTTAAAAAGAGGTCAACCTTAATCATTCAAGCCTTACGCCGAGCTTCAGAGAAAAGAATAATTAAGCCTGAGGCAATGATAACTCCACACCCCAAAAGAAGTGATGCTGTGGGCCAATTCTCATAGAGAAAGATATCCAAAAGAACGCTCCACACCATGGCAGAATAAATCATAGGGGCAAGGACGCCTGCAGGGGCGTGACGATAGGCAAAGGTCACACAAAGCTGTCCGACTCCCCCTCCCAGGCCCAAACAGATAAGAGAGATCCATCCGCTAAGGTCTGGCGTTATCCATACAAAAGGAAGCACTACAAGAATCAAGAGTGCAGGAAGAAGAGATCCCAGAAAAGTAATCATGTAGCTATTATATGTTGATGATAAAAGACGGCCATAAAGGTTATAGGCTGCTTCCAGAAAGGCCCCCATGACCACAAGAATAGTTCCCCAATGAAACACATCCCCACTTGGCTTTGCGATAATTAAGACGCCAAAAATACCGACCACAACAGCAATCCATTGTAAGAACCCCACTTTTTCTTTCAAAATGGGATAGGATAAAATAGCTAAAAAGAAGGTGGAGGAAAAATACAGGGCCATAGAGTTAGAAAGGGATAACTTACCAATTCCTGTGAACAAAAAACAAAATCCAATGGCGAGGAGAAAAGCACGTTTAAAATGAATTTGCCATTCTATTGAGGTGGGCACCATCCATCCGCCTCGCGCAATAAGAAAAATAACAGAAGGAATGACGGCAAAAAAACACCGAAAAAAGATAAGCTGGATAGGGTCATACTGAGAGGTTGTGTCCTTAACAATCGCATTAAGGACAGAAAAAATCAGCATCCCTAGGATAATGAAAAAAATACCCCGCTTTGTGGAAGAGGAAGATGTTTGGGACATAAGAACCTTTTTGTCAGAGAAATCTTTCCTTCAGGTACAAAAATTCTTTCCCCCTGTCTATCCTTTTCCTGAATGAAAGGGGGGCTCCCTATGAAATATTCTGGGGATCAAATCGAATTCTAATGGTTTTCCATTCATTATAGCGATCAAGGCGGACCTTGAGGGGATTACATTGAGGGTTTTTGACGGCCCTTAAGGCACTATCTGCAGCCGCTTTTGCAGAAACTCCACTTCCTCCCGTCCTCTCAACAACCGCTGAGTTCACAGTGGCATCAGGATTCATTTCAATTTTGATATCAACATAAAGATCTTTGGCATCCCGCACGCCTGCAGGGGGATTCCAGCAAGCAGAGAATTGACGGCGAATAAGGTCCAGCTCTGTCACGGACAGTGTATCACTGATGTTATTAGCTGCATGGTCAGATGTGGAGTCGACATCTTGTTCGGGTTGTGCTTTTCCCGTCGATGACGCTTCCGCTTTATCAAGGTTGTTTAAGACGGACATAAAGTCCTTTTTCTTCTTCTTTTTCTTTTCCTTTTTCTTGTCTTTCTTTTTTTCCTTAGGTTTTTCCTTTTCCTTAGGCTTTTCTTCTTTTTTTGGTTTTTCATCAGGAAGAGGGGCCAAAAGATCATCCATGGTAAGGGTGGGCTCGGGCTCCTCAACTTTCTCAACCACAGGCTCAGGTGTTTTTTCAGGCTCGGGCTCTACAACCTCTTCAACCACAGGGGTGGGCTTGGGAGGAATGGGCTTTTCCTTCTGGTCTTCTTTGATAAGCACTTCAGCTTTGGGTTTGGCTTTAAGAGCGGGCGCTTGGGTCAGGTCAGAAATATTAATAATATCAATAGGAATCACAAGGGGCGGCTCTAGCTCACGATGAAAAAGATTAGGCAACCCTACCAACAGCAGAAGGATAACAACGCCATGTAAAAGACCTGAAAGAATAGCGCCATCACGCATGGATTTCTTACTTTCGCCCTTCAGCTGGAGGGGCTGGGGAGGGAAGCTCAGATAAAAGAGCCACTTTCTTAAATCCAGCCGAACTGATGGCTCCCATGACTTCCATCACGCGTCCATAGGAAATGGCTTTGTCTCCGCGTACGTAAATGCGTGCCTCAGCATTAGAGTTTGTAATGGCCACAAGACGTGGCACGAGGACCTCAAGCTCAACAGGTGTTTCTTGAAGGTAGAGAATCCCTTTTGCATCCACCGTAATGGTCAAGGGGTCTTCCTTTTCATTCATGGTTGAGGCGTGGGTTTTAGGCAGATCAACCGGAACACCAACGGTCATCAGAGGGGCTGTAACCATAAAAATGACAAGGAGAACAAGCATCACATCCACAAGAGGGGTGACATTAATTTCCGCTGTGATGGGCGCCTTTCGTCGTCGAGGCCCTCTGCCTCCTGATTGTCCTAAGGAAAAAGCCATCCTAGTTTCCTTCGTCTAATTGGCGAGAAATAATGGCCCCAAATTCATTTGAAAAAGAATCAAGACGACTCGCGTATCGTGTAAGCTCAAGAGAGATCTTCTGATAGGCCATCACAGCCGGAATGGCCGCCACAAGCCCAATCGCTGTAGCAAAAAGGGCTTCAGCAATCCCAGGGGCCACAACAGCAAGACTGGTGTTTTGAGAGGCTGCAATGGATTGAAAGCTGTTCATGATTCCCCATACCGTCCCAAACAGACCAATAAATGTTGCGGTAGATCCAAGGGACGCTAAAAAGCCCATATGGCGCTCAAGCTTATCCATTTCGCGGTTCAGGGTCACGTGCATGGCGCGCTCTATGCGCTCTTGAAGTGTTACGGAGGATCGAGCGGTTGACGATCTTTTCCACTCTTTCATCGCAGCTGCAAAAACGGCACTCATCGGATCCCGGGGGCGATTGCCGATGCGATCAAAGAGGACGTCTAAGGATCCTCCTGACCAAAAGGAATCTTCAAACTTATTGGCTGCGGAAAAAAGGTTTTTAATCCGAATTCCCTTGTTAAAAATAATCGTCCAAGACCAAAGTGACGCTGCAAAAAGACCAATGATCACAACTTTGACCACAATGTCAGCTGATAAAAAGAGGCCCCATATGGATAGGTCATGGGTGATGGTTTGCGCAACAGTGGCAACATTGGCAAGGTCAGGCAGGGTCGTGGCTTCAGGCATTCTTATCTCTCCAAATCAATGAGTAAGCGACGTAACGTATCGTTTAATTTTACAGGCTTGCCTTGTAAATTCACGCAAGCCAACACAACCTCAAGGGTTGCAATAAGTTTATCCTCACATAAAATGGCCTGGGAGAGCTCGATCTTGGCATATCCAGTTTTTTTAAGGTGAGTCCTCACTTTTAATACATCATCTAAGCGGGCGGATGCAAGGCAGTTTAACAGGCAAGAACGGACAACAAACATAACACCTTGTTCTTTCATTATTTTAGAATGAATAAAACCCAAGTCACGCAAGAATTCTGTACGCGCCCGTTCAGCAAATTTTAAGTAATTCGCATAATATACAACCCCGCCTACGTCCGTATCTTCAAAATAAACGCGGGTAGAAAATGTGTGAGCGTTTTTCATGTTTGTCCTCCCCTTTCCTTGTCCCGCCCCCGCTTGTTATCCCCGCCCCCACTTGTCATCCCCGCCCCTACTTGTCATCCCCGCGAAGGCGGGGATCCAGACAGCGTTTTGATTTTTCAATAAAAAAGCTCGTTTTCATTGACGCAAAGTTAAAAAAGGTTGCATTCCTACGGAATGCGTTGTTTTTACTGGATCCCCGCCTTCGCGGGGATGACAAGTAGGGGCGGGGATGACAAGGAAAGGGGATGACAAAGAGTGAAAACGGCAACAAGGTGAAATCAACTTCTTTTTGGTACGTTGATAAAGTCTTTCCATCTTTTTACCTCACCGACTATTTCGACACATATGTCGAAAAAGTCAAGACTATTTCGACATGGACATCGAAATAGTCGTAGTCTATTCCTCAAAAAGAGGGGGCGCGAGAGGTGCCTCAAGACCTAAGGCTTCATAAGCTCGGGGCGTTAGCATGCGTCCTCGGGGCGTGCGTTGAATATAGCCTGATTGAAGGAGGTAAGGTTCAATAACGTCCTCTAAGGTATCCTTTTGCTCCGCCAAGGCAGCGGCAAGGGTTTCAAGACCCACGGGGCCCCCGTCAAAATGATGAATAATGTGTTTGAGATAGCGGTGGTCCATGGAATCCAAGCCGTGTCCATCCACTTCCAAATGCCTTAAAGCGACATCTGCGTTTTCGGCCGTAATCTCTGAAGCCCCTTCCACAATCACGAAGTCACGGATACGCTTTAAAAGACGCAGCGCAATCCGAGGGGTTCCCCGAGACCTCTTTGCAATCTCGAGAGCCCCTGCCTGAGAAAGAGAGATGTGAAGGGCTCCTGCACCGCGCAACAGCACATCTCGCAGCTCTTCAGGTGTATAGAAAATCAGGCGCACGGGAATTCCAAACCGATCCCGTAAGGGAGAGGAAATAAGGCCGGTACGCGTTGTCGCTCCCACAAGTGTAAAGGGGGGAAGGTCAATTTGAACGGACCGGGCCGCAGGGCCTTCGCCAATCATCAGGTCAAGCTTGTAGTCTTCCATCGCGGGATAAAGAATTTCTTCGACAGCCGGATTTAAGCGATGGATCTCATCAATAAAAAGAACATCAAAGGGCTGAAGGTTTGTTAAAAGCGCGGCTAAATCCCCCGCACGCGCAATAACAGGGCCTGAGGTCGACCTAAATCCTACCCCCAGCTCGCGCGCCATAATTTGGGATAAGGTGGTTTTTCCAAGCCCGGGGGGGCCATAAAAGAGCACATGATCCATGGCTTCTCGCCTGACCTTGGCGGCCTCAATAAAGACTTTTAAGTTTTTTCGCGCTTGCGCTTGCCCCACAAATTCGTCAAGGCGTTGGGGGCGAATGTGAGTGTCCGTAAGGGCCGGATTTTCTTCAGAGGCAAGAAGGCGAGGGGAGGGCGCTGTCATGTGCCACTCCGAGCCAAAAGGCTAAGCCCTTGACGAATAAGGTCATTAAGGGGGGCATCATCGCCCAAGCTCTGCTGCGCCTTACTCACCGCCGTGACCGCTTCAAGGCGCCTGTAGCCTAAGTTTACAAGGGCGGACGCGGCTTCCTCAAGGGTGGGTGCGAGGGACGAAGGATGGGCATACACATTTGAGGAAAGGGCAAGGCCTGTCGGAATTTTGTCTTTGAGCTCTGTCACAATACGACTGGCAAGCTTTGGGCCCACCCCATCTGCGCGGGTCAAAATGGTTTTATCTTGAGTCGCAATGGCTTGATAGGCGTCTGAAGGAGACAGAGCAGAGAGAAGAGACAGGGCCATCCGCATGCCCACCCCTTGAACGGTTATCAGAAGGCGAAAACACGCCTGTTCTTCCGGGGACGCAAATCCATAAAGCTGAAGGCTTTCTGCGCGCATAACGGTTTCAATAAACAAGGTGACGCGCTCTCCCTTCGCTCCAAGGCTTCCGAGCGTGCGGCTTGAGCAAGACACCAAGTACCCCACTCCATTCACCTCTAAAACAAGGGAGGACTCACTTAAAACGTCAAGGATTCCTGTAAGTTTTGCAATCATTGAGAGATCCTTATTTTTTGTTGAAACGTGCGGTGATGAGCGTGGCAAATGGCAACGGCGAGCGCATCTGCCGCATCCTTTGTGACGCCTCCACTTTTGGGGAGAAGGCGCCCCACCATCATGGCGACTTGGGTTTTATCCGCGTGTCCAACGCCCACAACGCTTTTTTTAACCTTGTTGGCGGAATATTCCCCTACAAGAAGTCCCGCATAAGCCGGTGCCAACAAAACTACCCCCCGTGCGGTTCCTAATTTTAAGGCAGACGCAGGGTTTTTGTTCACAAATGTTTCCTCGACGGCCGCCTCGGTAGGCGCATACTGTTGAATAATGTCCATCAGTTGACTGTACAAGCTTACAAGGCGAGAGGGAAGGTCTTCTCCATCTTGAGAGGTTACAATCCCGTGATCCACGTGGATGAGGCTAGATCCTGCCACATCAATGATGCCCCACCCTGTAATGCGCAGCCCTGGATCAAGGCCGAGGATACGGGTGCAGGATGTCATCACTTGCCGCTTGCCAGTTTTTCCATGACTTCATCAGACATTTCAAAGTTCGCGAACACCGCTTGAACATCATCATTGTCTTCCAACATATCAATAAACTTCATCAAAGAAATGGCTTTTTCTTCATCCACAAGGGCTGTTGTTTGCGGTTTCCAAATAAGCTCTGCGCTTTCTGGATCCCCAAACTGAGTCATCAATTGGTCGCGAACGGTGGCGAAATCTTCAAGGGTGCACTCAATGTCATACCCCTTGTCAGAGTCTTCTATATTCTGAGCGCCCGCTTCAAGAGACGCCTCAAAAAGGGTTTCATAGTCGATCTTGTTTTTAGGATAACGAATGACGCCTTTGCGATCAAACATAAAGCTGACGCTATTGGTTTCCCCTAGGTTTCCCCCAAATTTTGTAAAGGCCGCCCGGACTTCCCCCGCTGTTCTATTGCGGTTATCCGTCAAGGCTTCCACAATCACAGCGACGCCGCTGGGGCCATAGCCTTCGTAACGTACCTCAACGTAATCGGTGGTGTCTTCTCCGCCGGCTCCTCTTTTAATGGCCCGCTCCATGGTGTCTTTAGGCATATTCGCCCCGCGTGCTGCAATGATGGCTTGGCGAAGCCGTGCATTGGATTCAGGATCAGGGCTGATACGGGCAGAGGTCGTCAGTTCGCGAATGATCTTTGTGAAGACTTTAGCGCGCTTGGCGTCTTGGGCGCCCTTGCGGTACATGATGTTTTTAAATTGTGAATGTCCGGCCATGACGTCCCTATAAATGGTCTAAAAGTGAGAGATGAAGTATACACTTTGCACAGTCATCATTGAAATGTGTAACATAAAATTTTTCTAAAAAAAATAGTTGACATCATCATAAACCATGGCTCATGGTGGAGGCGTACCGAACGGATCTCAGAAATCCGCCCGGCACTAAACATAATCAACTCTAAAAAGAAGGGAGAATTGACCATGTCTGATGACACTATACACACGCTCGAGTCTTTTTCAAAGACCCTAACCGAGCTAGATCTTCACCTGAAACAGCTGTTAAGACTACTGGATACAATGGATACTGCGCTGTATCAATCCAGAAGCGTTTATCGTGCTTTACAGGGAATTTCGAAACGCGTACGCGTCGAGGACTAATCCAAGAGGGAGGGCCTTTGAAAGGGCTGCCCGAAGGGATTCCTTTGAGCCGTTCTCGCGGAGGTCCTCCTTATGTGACAAGCGCCCCGCATTCTTTTGCCATTTTATATTTATACATTATCATAGATTTTCTGTAGGGTCAAATATTTTGATTGGCCATTTGTTTTTTTTCTTTACTAATGTTTATAAATATGTGTATAATATGATTATAAAAAATCTTTCTCTATAAAAGGTCAACGTCTAAATGGAGTTTGAATGGGATAATGAAAAAACAATATAAACATTGAAAAACATGGGATTGATTTTGCAGATGCTGCAGTAATTTTTGATAACCCTGTTCTTGAATATGAAGACACAAAAAAGGACTATGGAGAAAAAAGATTTTTTGGAATTGGAGTTTTACAAGACATTGAAATTTCTGTTGTTTACACAAAGAGAAAAAATAAAATCAGGCTTATTTCTGCAAGAAGGGCAAGGAAAGATGAGAGACAAAAATACCACTCATTATACAAGGGATAGCCTTCCTAAAGGCAAAACAAACTTGGCTAGACTAAAGAA
Organism: uncultured Alphaproteobacteria bacterium; assembly: GCA_964605015.1. Taxonomy (GTDB): domain Bacteria; phylum Pseudomonadota; class Alphaproteobacteria; order UBA9655; family UBA9655; genus UBA9655. Next base: position 10,144 of record CAZSAH010000046.1, read on the forward strand.
CATGTCAGAGGAAGAAATAGAAAACGCTTCTAAAATGGATAAAGAGAATCCTCGCTGGACTAAAAAAATGCTCGCCTCTGCAGCTCTACACATGCCTCAAAAAAAAGTTTCCATTCATATGTACGTTGATGAGGATGTGATAGATTTTTTCAAATTAAATGGCAGGGGGTACCAAACACGCATGCACTCTGTCCTTAAGTCCTATGTTCACAAGCATATCCAAAAGCATTCCTAGAAAACTGCACGTTGCCCAGAAGCGTTTATCGTTTCTTACAGACACAGGCGTTAATGGACAGAAAGGCATCAGTGCGCACGCAATGCTTTGGCCCTGTCGTCCCACTACCCGTTCGGTCGTTGCAGTATTTGAATCCTGGGCCGTTTGGGTCGCTCCAGCAATAATCTGAGCCTTGCCCGGGCATTGGATCATTTGCTTCGCAGTGGCAATCGCCATCGCCGGTGCATGCTGTTGCCATGTCGTTTCCACCTATCCCTAAAGCCACGAGTACGCCGCAGAGTATAAATGTCAATGTCTGGAGATATTTTTTGATTTCCATGATGATTTTCCTTTTATGTTTTATGTTCAGGATACTGACCCGATCCCCTAGGGTAAATCTCCGATATGTCGTCTTACCTGTTTCATGATACCGAATTTGATTTAAAATTTCGTTAACGTCTGCGGCAAAATTAGAAATAATACATCAGCCTCCGACTTAAAAAAAACTATACGGATCGATGTCCACCTGAAGCTTAACCGAAGGAGGGATCGGTGTGCCAGAGAGCCAATGCTTCAGCAAAGGCTGGGGCAAAAAATCTTTATCGGTTTTGACAAGAAGACGCCACCGATACCGTCCTCTTAAATAAGACAAGGGAGCGGGCATAGGGCCTAAAAGGTCCGCTTTTCCGGTGATGGGAAAGTTTTTTGCAAGAAGGCGCGCTATTTTTTGCACGTCCTCATTCTTTTTCCCAGAAAGGATCAGCGCCGCCAGTCGCCCATAAGGGGGAAAGCCATGGAGTAATCGTTGCTCTGATTCAATGGCAAAAAACTGTTCTTTATCTTGATGCACAAGGGCATTCATGAGGGGATGCTCGGGCAGATAGGTTTGCAGGAGGACGTGCCCTTGGCGGTCTTCGCGTCCCGATCGCCCCGCAACCTGATGGAGCAGTTGAAAGGACTTTTCGGAGGCTCTTAAATCGCTTCCGGAAAGCGCGCTATCTGCGTCCACAATCCCGACGAGAGTCAACAGAGGAAAGTGGTGGCCTTTGGCCATGATTTGAGTGCCAATCAGAATATCAACCTCATGATTTTGAATTTTCTCAATGCATTCCCTTGTTTTTTTAGAGGTGGTCAAATGATCGCTTGTCAGCAAAGCGCACCGCGCTTCGGGAAGAAAGGCTGTCACCTCTTCATAAATTCTTTCCACGCCCGGACCGATGGCGCTGTAGGTGCCCTCTTCTTGGCACGCAGGGCATGCCGTGGGAGGGGGCCTCGTGTGCCCACAGTGGTGACACAAAAGCTTGTCATGGGACTTATGGTGCACAAGGCTGAGGCTGCACTGGGGACACATGACCCGATCCCCACAGCTTCGACACAGGATTAAGGGCGCATACCCCCGACGATTGAGAAAAAGCATGGCTTGTTCCCCCCGGGCAAGGGTGTCCTGAAGGGCTTGTTTAAGAGGCGGCGATAGCCAGGTTTGAGACGCTAACTTCAGTTTTCGCATATCCACAAGCTTCACCTCTGGCAGGGATGCCCCGCCGTACCGCGTGTTCAGTTGAAGAGGGTGATACTTCCCAGAGCGCACGTTTATTTCCGTCTCAAGAGACGGTGTCGCCGAGGCCAACACACACGTGGCTTGACTAAAGCGGGCGCGGACAACGGCCATATCCCGCCCATTGTAAATAACGCCTTCCTCTTGTTTATACGATCCGTCGTGTTCTTCATCCACCACCACAAGCTTAAGGTCGGGAAAAGGTAAAAAGAGGGCAGAGCGTGTTCCCACAATGACGGGAAGATGGCCTTTCAACAGATTGCGCAAGGTGGCATCACGTTGGCGTGCAGGAAGATCCGAATGCCACACAGCTGGCGCAAACCCAAATCTTGCTTCAAACCGCTGCAACCACTGGGCGCTGAGGGCAATTTCAGGAAGCATGACAAGGGCTTGCCCCCCTTGATCGAGAACAAAGTCGATGGCTTCGAAGTAAACCTCTGTTTTTCCTGATCCCGTCACCCCTCTGAGAAGAAAAGTCTGGAAAGATTGGGTTTTTAAACTTGTTGTAAGCGCTTCCGCTGCCGTGCGCTGATCGGCTGAAAGCTGGGGTTTTTGATGAATTCTGGAAAGAGCCTCCATAGGTTTTCCTTCTTTCTCAAAAGCTTCTGGGGCGGGCAACACCATCTTTAAGATCTGCCCTTGAGGCGCCATGGTGTAGTCGCTGACCCATGTGATAAATTTTAAGGAAACCTCGGGAAGACAGATATCTTCAAACACATTTAAAAGGGGCTTTAAGGGTTTAAGAGACGGCGCTTGCGTTTCGTTCCACACAACGCCATAAAGCTTCCGCGGCCCAAAGGACACGTTGACCACTGTTCCTGGGCGAAGGACCTGATCGTGAGCGTAATCAAAGGCGTTGCTTAAAGGAACGGGCAGAAGCACGGAAACTCTTGCAGGGTCCTTTACAGAAGATAAATTCGTATTCATACTGCGGTTCATGTCTAATGGAGAAGGGATCATACCTCATGAAGTTTTTTGTTGATACTGCCGATGTTGCAGAAATTAAATCTCTTGTTGAAACAGGCCTTGTGGATGGAGTCACGACCAACCCCACCCTGATTGCCCAATCTGGGCGCCGCATTGCAGATGCCATTGGGGAGATTTGTGCGCTTGTTTCTGGCCCCGTGAGCGCCGAAGTCACCGCTACAGACCTTAAAGGGATGCTTGCAGAAGGGCGGCATTTGGCGAAAATTGCGTCCAATGTCACCATCAAAGTTCCCTTGACGATGGAAGGGCTTAAGGCCTGCCGCGTGTTTACGGACGAAGGAACAACAGTGAACGTAACCTTATGTTTTTCCGCAGCGCAAGCCATCCTAGCGGCAAAAGCAGGCGCAACATTTATCTCTCCGTTTATTGGTCGTCTTGATGATATAGGGGAAGCAGGGATGACCCTTATTCATCAAATTGTTGAAATATATAGAAACTACCCTTCCTTTAAAACGGAGGTTTTAGCAGCGTCTATCCGGTCTCCCCTCCATGTTGTGGAGGCTGCCCTTGCTGGCGCTGATGTGGTGACCCTTCCTCCCAAAGTTTTGCGCCAGCTTTATGCTCACCCCTTAACCGATAAAGGACTCTCTTCCTTTTTGGCAGATTGGGAAAAAACGGGACAGAAAATTTTAACCCATTAAGTGATCATGCGAAGCTGACGGCTCATCACTGTTAGCATGGCAAAATCAACGGTTGAGGCGACTCATTCCTTCTCCAGCTCCTCTTTCAATTTTTTAACTTCTTCAGGGGAAAGCCCTGTCATTTTTGAAACAACCTCAACCTCCATACCATTCACCAGCATTGTCCGTGCAATTTTTATGGCCTTGCCCTTTTCGCCTTCTTCTCTGCCTTCTTTCCGGCCTTCTTCTCTGCCTTCTTCTCTGCCTTCCTCTCTGCCATCAGAGAAAGACTTTGTAATCATGATTTCTTCTGCTTCTGTGGCAAGGCGCGCCTTAAAGTAGG
>CAZSAH010000047.1:0-13567 GCA_964605015.1 uncultured Alphaproteobacteria bacterium
GCCTTTAAAATAGACGCAAAGTCGTGTAGTTTGTCGTTAGACATGGGCAATCTCCTTTTGCAGATTGTTTGTGTTTAGCAACGTGCAGGTTCTTCACACCTGTACGTTGCGCCCAGTATGCCATAGTTTTTGGCGATGTCAAATAATAAATTGAGTTTATAAGAAAAAAATGATCACTCTTCTTGCAAACATTGGCCGCGTCTTTTTAGACTTTTTAAGCTCCACTGGGCGGGTGGCTCTTTTCTTATGCCAAGCCCTCGTGCAAGGGGCGCGCCCTCCCTATTATGGGCATCAGCTTTTGCGTCAGATTTGGGAAATCGGGTATTTGTCTCTTCCTGTTGTGGGGCTGACGGCGTTGTTTACGGGGATGGTTCTGGCCTTGCAAAGCTACACGGGCTTTTCTCGTTTTAATGCAGAAAACGTGATTGCGAATGTGGTGGTGCTTTCCATGACCCGAGAGCTAGGCCCTGTGCTTGCGGGCCTGATGGTTGCGGGGCGCATTGGGGCCGCCATGGCGGCTGAAATTGGCACCATGCGGGTGACAGAACAGATTGATGCGCTGACGACCTTGTCGACCAATCCTCAAAAGTATTTAATCGCCCCCCGCCTTTTGGCGGGTGTGACCATGCTTCCGCTGCTGGTTGTGGTGGCTGATATCGTTGGTGTGTTTGGGGGGTATCTTGTCAGTGTCTATCGATTGGGCTTTAATCCTTCATTATACCTTAAGCAAACCCTTGATTTTATGGAAATGCAAGATGTGACCTCAGGCCTTATCAAGGCCGCCTTCTTTGGCTTTATTATTGCGCTGATGGGGTGCTATCATGGCTTTCATTCCAAAGGCGGGGCGCAAGGGGTGGGAAAAGCCACAACGTACGCGGTTGTGTCCTCGTCCATTCTTATTCTTATTACCAATTACCTTCTCACCTCTCTTTTATTTGAGCAAGGGTAGCCATGACACCAAAATTTTCTCTGAAAAACATTCATAAAAGCTTTGGGCATAAACATGTCTTGCAAGGGGTTGATTTAGAGATTTTTCCTGGGGAATCTATGGTGATTATTGGGGGGTCTGGAACAGGAAAGTCCGTGCTTCTCAAATGTCTGTTGGGCCTTGTTCGCGCTGATTCAGGCCAGCTTGAAATGAATGGAGAAAACATTTTCAGAGAATCTTTGACCCAACAAGACGCCCGCTTACGGGATATTGGTGTGGTGTTTCAAGGGTCCGCTCTTTTTGACAGCCTGACGGTTTGGGAAAATGTGGCCTTTCGTTTGATTCAGGCCCAGCATATGAACCGCTCCCAAGCCAAGGAGATTGCGCTGCAAAAGTTGGCAACCGTCGGCTTGAGCGCTAGTGTTGCTGAGCTTTCTCCCGCTGAAATTTCAGGGGGCATGCAGCGTCGGGTGGCGCTCGCCCGCGCCATTGCGACCCAACCTCATATCTTGTTTTTTGATGAGCCCACAGCTGGCCTTGATCCTATCTTTAGCAGTGTCATCAATGACCTTATCAGAGGCTGCGTGAAAGAGTTAGGGGCGACCGCCCTCACCATCACCCATGACATGAACAGTGCTCGTGCCGTGGGGGACCGCATTGCGATGCTTTATGAAGGAAAAATCATCTGGTGCGGCCGGGGAGAGGACATTGATGGCTGTGATAATCCTTATGTGCAGCAATTCATTCACGGGCGGGCCACAGGCCCGATTCATCTTGAAACCGATCTTCAACAACACGGTGTGTAATGGCAAAGTCCCCCACCCATTATGTGTGTCAAACGTGCGGAAGCTGCTTCCCGAAGTGGTCCGGCAAGTGTGAGGGATGCCAAAGCTGGAATAGCCTTATCGAGGAAGCAACCGTTGAGTCATTCCAAAAGAAAACAACCGCAAAAGCCCAGAAGGTTGATTTTTCCTCCCTTGAAGATGTGTCTCCATCCCTTCCTCGGTTGTTAACAGGTATTGAAGAGTTTGATCGGGTGTGTGGTGGCGGGCTTGTGCCTGGCTCTGTTCTGTTGGTGGGGGGAGACCCCGGCATCGGAAAATCCACCCTTCTTCTTCAGGTCGCGGCTATGATCAGTGAAAAAACATCATGTGCCTATATCTCAGGGGAGGAAGCGGCAGACCAAGTGCGCCTAAGGGCCAAGCGCCTTCATGTTTCCTCATCGCCCGTGAACCTTGCTACCACCACTCATATCGGAGATATCCTTAAATCCCTTCATCAAGGGGCAAAGGTTGCGATCATTGACTCTATCCAAACCATGTATGTGGATGCCCTTGATGCGGCCCCTGGGAGTGTGTCTCAGGTGCGGGCCAGCGCCCATGAACTCATTCGTTTTGCAAAGAAATATGGGGTCACCATTCTGATTGTGGGGCACGTTACAAAAGAAGGACTCATTGCAGGGCCGCGCGTCCTTGAACACATGGTGGATACGGTTCTTTATTTTGAGGGCGAACGCGGCCATCATTTTCGTATTCTGCGCTCAGTGAAAAATCGCTTTGGCCCCACGGATGAAATTGGTGTCTTTGAGATGACGGATAAGGGCCTGGCGGAGGTGTCCAATCCGTCCGCCCTTTTCCTCCTCCATCGGACAGAAGACGTGACGGGATCATGTGTCTTTGCGGGCATTGAGGGGACACGCCCCCTTCTTGTGGAAATTCAAAGCTTAATTGCGCCGTCTTCCCTGGCGACGCCACGGCGAGCGGTTGTGGGTTGGGATTCAGGGCGTCTTTCCATGATTCTGGCTGTTCTTGAAGCGCGGTGTGGTCTGGCGTGCGGCAATCGAGATGTTTTTTTGAATGTGGCGGGGGGACTTAGGATTTCTGAACCCGCTGCAGACCTTGCAGTGACAGCGGCCCTTTTGTCCTCCCTTGCCAATACGCCCCTTCCCAAAGACGCTGTGTTCTTTGGTGAAATTGGCCTTTCTGGGGAGATTCGCCCTGTCAATCAACAGGAAGCGCGCCTGAAGGAAGCGTCTAAGCTTGGCTTTAAAACAGCCTTTATTCCCAAGCCCACAAAAGCGATCTCTCTTCCCGATCTGACGCTGATTCCCCTTGCACATGTGGCGGAACTTGCTAATTATCTAGAGGTAAAACCAAAACCTCGCAGAGCCTATGGAGGATAACCGTGGCCTTTACAGCTAGCTTAGTCGACCTTGCCATCCTGTGTATCGTTGGGATCTCCATCCTTATAGGCGTTATGCGGGGGGCCACCCGAGAGGTCCTTGGGATTGCCGGATGGGTGGGGGCTTTTGCGACTGTATTTTATGGTCTTCCCCTGTTTCGTCCTCTGGGGCGCCACTATATTCCTAATCATATGATTGCTGATTTGGTTGTGGCAGGGCTGTTGTTTATCCTGTCTCTTGCTGTGTTTATCCTGATCAGTCGCGCCGTTTCCTCAAGCGTCAAGGGAAGTCTTCTGGGGGGGCTTGATCGATCCCTTGGCCTTGTGTTTGGCTTTGTAAGGGGCGCCTTAATTGTGTGCCTGGCTTACCTTGCCCTAGGATTTTTCTATCCTCCTCAGACCTTCCCAGAGGCCATCAAGAAAGCCCACTTTACGCCATGGCTGGCTCAAGGAGCGCGCGAGCTCAAACACCTTATCCCTAAAGATTATCTCCCAGAGGTTCCTGCTTCCAAAAAGCCTCCTCTGGATGCAAAAGAGCTTCTTGACCATACGCTGCCCACGTTAGAAGAAACGGTTAGGAACCTGTCAACCTTGAAGCCTGCGTCTCCTAAAAAACCGGATCATAAATCGGAAGATTTAGAAAACCTTATTGAAAAAAATGACACATCCAGATAAATTGGAGGCACCTTTGTTGCCGTCTCCACTCTTTGTCATCCCTATTTTTGTCATCCCCGACTTAGAAGTTCTTGATTTTCAAAGAAAATCTTAGAACTTCTTGATCGGGGATCTTATTCGTTGCGGACAAGATCCTCGGTTCAAGAAAAGTCATTGTTTTTCTTCGAAAAACAAGCCTTTTCTAGCCCGAGGATGACAAACAAAGGAATGACAACCGAAAATAAGGTAACAATGAGTACACAGCGCCTCAAAAATAAAATCGCCCTTATTACGGGGGCCTCGCGGGGCATAGGGGCCGCGGTTGCCAAACGCTTTGCGCGCGAGGGCGCTCAACTTATCCTTGTTGCCCGCAGCTCTGCCGATCTTGAACAGGTGGATGACGAGGTTCAAAAATATGGCCCGCCTGCCGTTCTTGTTCCTTTTGATCTCAATGACTTACCCCGTTTTGACGATCTAGCCAAGTCCATTGCAGAGCGCTTTGGACGGCTGGATATCCTTGTGGGAAATGCAGCCATTTTAGGAGGGTTGACGCCGATGACCCATATTAAGCCCAGTATTTGGCATCAGGTCATGACAACCAATCTCCATGCCAATTGGCATCTGCTCAGGGCCTGCGAGCCCCTTCTGATCAAAGCAGGGGAGGGGGGGCGTGTTCTATTTGTCACAAGCGGGATTACGACCCATCCCACCCCCTATTGGGGGGCGTATGCGGTGAGCAAAGCCGCCCTTGAAATGATGACAAAAATTTATGCGGCCGAAGTCAAGCACACGGCAACGAAGGTTAATCTCATCGATCCAGGATCGACGCGCACAGGATTGAGGGCTGAAGCCATGCCAGGAGAAGACCCCTCAACCCTGCCGTCGCCTGAAGACATTACGGAAGCGTTTGTTCGGTTGGCTGAATCTTCCTGCCCCTGGCATGGCGAGACTCTCAAGGCGCGGGATGCGGTGTTTTTCAAAGGGTGAGGGGATATGTCACATTTTTCAATTGCCCATTGGGCCAAAATTTGAGACTCTTGTTTAAGAAACACAAGAGGAGCATCAGTGTCTGATTTAGAGTCAAAACACAACGCCGTTGCACGGCGCTATGGGGGCGTTCTGTCAACTCTTGCCCATGAAAACAATGTGTTAAAAGATGTTTTGAAAGAGGCGGCCCGCCTTCATCAGTGCTGCCTCCAAGATGCGGCCGCCTGGAACCGCGTCACAAGTCCCACGACGCCGTTGAAAATTCAACTGCAAATCATTGAAAAGCTGGCGGTCTCTTTAAAGCTTGGGAAGCTCATAACCCAATTTTTAAGGGTCGTTTGTCATAATCGTCGTCTTCAAACCCTGGTTTTTATGTTAGAAGACTTTATGGACCGATGCAAAGAGACGGTGGAAGGGACTGTGGAAACGGCGATGGAGCTCTCCCAACAAGACATTGAGCGACTTCAAGACGCCTTAAAATACCGCTTGAAAAAGGACGTGTCTTTGCGTCAAATCCTTAAAGAAAGTCTTTTAGGGGGACTTGTCTTGCGGGTTGGACCCTTAATGATCGATGCGTCGATTGGGGCGCAATTGAATAAGCTTCGTTATGTGATGAAAGGGTAAAAAATGGGATTTGGGGCAGCAGAAATTTCCTCCATCTTAAAAGAGCAAGTCTCTGTTTTTAAGACAAAGATTAATGTGGAAGAAGTGGGGCAGGTTGTGTCCGTTGGCGATGGCATCGCGCGCGTGTGGGGCCTTGATCAGGTCCAAGCGGGGGAAATGGTTGAATTTTCCTGCGGCATTCGGGGGATGGCCCTGAACCTTGAAACGGATAGCGTTGGCATTGTGATCTTTGGGGATGACAAAGAAATCCGCGAAGGAGATACGGTTAAACGCACGAACCACATTGTGGAAGTCCCCGTGGGGCGTGGGCTTTTGGGGCGTGTTGTGGATGCGTTGGGCAATCCTATCGATGGCAAAGGGCCCCTGAAGGAGGTGGCTCTTACCCGTGTGGATGTCAAAGCCCCGGGGATCATCGAAAGACGCTCTGTCTCTGAGCCCATGCAAACGGGGCTTAAGGCCATTGATGCCCTTGTCCCGATTGGTCGCGGTCAACGAGAACTTATTATTGGGGATCGTCAAACAGGTAAAACAGCCATTGCCCTTGATGCGATTCTTAATCAAAAAGAAGCCAACGCTGGCTCAGATGAGTTCCAAAAGTTATATTGTGTCTATGTGGCCATTGGTCAAAAACGATCCACAGTGGCTCAAATTGTGAAAGCGCTCGAAGATCGAGGAGCGATGGAGTATAGCATCGTGGTGGCAGCCACTGCGTCTGATCCTGCGCCCATGCAATTTATAGCACCTTATACAGGATGCGCCATGGGGGAATACTTCCGAGACCACTCCAGCCATGCTCTGATTGTCTATGATGACCTGTCAAAGCAAGCCGTGGCCTATCGTCAGATGTCCCTTTTGTTGAGACGCCCCCCGGGGCGGGAAGCCTATCCGGGCGATGTGTTTTACCTTCACTCTCGCCTGTTAGAACGCGCCGCAAAGCTCAATGATCAGCAGGGAGGGGGATCCTTAACCGCCCTCCCCATCATTGAAACCCAATCGGGGGATGTGTCTGCCTATATTCCCACAAACGTTATTTCCATTACGGATGGGCAGATTTTCCTTGAGGCAGACCTTTTTTATCGAGGAATCCGCCCTGCCATCAATGTGGGCCTGTCTGTGAGCCGGGTGGGCTCAGCGGCTCAAATCAAGGCCATGAAGCAAGTCGCGGGAAGCATCAAGCTTGAGTTGGCCCAATATCGAGAAATGGCTGCCTTTGCGCAGTTTTCTTCGGATCTTGATGTGTCAACCCAACGCCTTCTCCATCGGGGTAACCGCCTCACCGAGCTTTTGAAGCAACCCCAGTACGCGCCCCTTCCTGTGGAAGAGCAAGTGGTGTGCCTTTTTTCAGGGGTGAGGGGGTATTTAGATGACCTGCCCGTGGCAGAGGTAGGGCGTTTTGAACAAGCGGCCCTTAAGACGATGCGCCTTGAGCATGAGGACATCCTGGAGGCAATTCGAGTGGACAAAAGCCTGTCAAAGGAAACCGAGGAAAAACTGCACACTTTCTTTAAGAATTTTGCAAAAGTTTTTGTGTAATGGCCACCCTTAAAGCCCTCCGCGATCGCAAAAAATCCGTTCAGTCTACGCGAAAGATTACGCTGGCGATGAAAATGGTGGCGGGCGCTAAACTGCGCCGCGCGCAAGAGCAAGTGGAAGCAGGGCGCCCGTATGCGCGCCTTATGCATCAAATGTTAAGCGATCTTGCGGCACGCGCAACCGCCCTTGAATCCCCTCAGCCGTTGTTGGTGGGAACAGGAAAGATGGACACCCACCTTATCCTTATCGCCACCTCTGACCGAGGGCTGTGCGGTCCTTTTAACTCATCCATCGTAAAGCATGCGCGCAAAATCATCGCGACCTGTTTGGAAGAGGGCGAAATGGTCAAACTCTTTTGCGTGGGGCGCCGGGGGAAGATGATGCTTGAGAAAGAGTATGGGCCCCTGATGGTGGAATCCTTTACGGATATTGGCTATCCGCGCCTTCACTTTTCCGATGCCCAACGCATTGCGGAGAGTTTGATTCAACTCTTTGAGGATGGGCTCTTTGATAAGTGTACCCTTATTTATAACCATTTTAAATCAGCCATGACGCAAGAAGTGACGGCCCAACAGCTCATTCCCTTGCAAACGGAAAAGCCCTTAACAGATCTGAACGCAATTTATGAATACGAGCCCGGGGAAGACGCGATCTTAAGTCAACTGCTGCCTCAAAATGTGGCCGTTCAGGTCTATAATGCGCTCTTAGAAAATGCGGCCAGCGAGCAAGGCTCGCGCATGACTGCGATGGAAAGCGCCAGCCGCAACGCAGGCGAGATGATCCGTGATCTAACCCTGACCTATAACCGCACGCGCCAAGCCCAGATCACCCGCGAGCTGATCGAAATCATTTCAGGCGCAGAAGCATTGGGGTGAGGGTTTGCTTGATTTCCCACTATTTGTCAAATGGCCAATCGGGAAAATTGACTTTGTGGAAGGGCTATTATACACTAAATATAGAATGGCTATAGGCAGCTTTATTTTAACGTCAGTTCGACGTAAGAATTTTATTTTGTTGTCATCCTCGACTTAGAAATGCTTTGTTTTCCGTTAGGAGAACATTTAGCATTTCTTGGATTGAGGATCTTATTCGTTGCGAGAAAGATCCTCGATGAAGAAGCTCTAATGATTTTTCTTCGAAAAATCAAAAACTTCTAACTCGAGGATGACAAACATAGTGCATAAAAGCCTGTCCGTAAGTCGAACTGAGGTTATTTTAAAGACGTAGCCTTCAAAATCGTTTGTGAGAAGAAATTGAAATTATGCGTTGCAAAGTGATTGCATAAAATTAATAACTATATATTTTTTGAATAAATTGTTAATAACATTATGGAGTTTGTATTATGAAAAAATCAGTCGCTGTTTTATCATCACTTTTATTGACAACCTCTTTTGCCTTTGCAATGGATCTGGGAGAAAAAGCAGGCAAGGGAACTGCTCGATTGCCAGCAGTAGATGCAAATGTAGCAGCAGCCAGAGAAGCAGATGCAGCAGAGCGTTTGCGAGAGGTACGAGCAAAAGTAGACGCCCTCAGGGCAGCATCAGCAGCAGCACCCAAAGCAGATGCAGCAGAGCGAGCAGAGCGTTTACGAGAGGTACGAGCAAGGTGTAAAGAGTCAGTAGACGCCCTCAGGGCAGCAAGAGCAGCACCCAAAGCAGATGCAGCAGCAGCCAAAGCAGCACCCAAAGCAGATGCAGCAGCAGCCAAAAAAAAAGCAGTAGCACCCAAAAAAAAAGCAGTAGCCAAAGCAGCACCAGTCAGAGCACCCAGAGTAGCCAGAGTAGGAGCACCCAGACTAGCCAGAGTAGTACCCAGAGCGCTGCCACCAATGCAACAACAACAACAGTCGCAGCGACAATAGTGCTTACTCTGGATCCCCGCCTTCGCGGGGATGACAAGTGGGGACGGGGAGGGCAAGTGAAGGCGGGGATGGCAAGTAAGAGAGTCCAGTGAGGGGGCACGCCCCCCTCTCTACTTCGACCAGAGGCTATGAATCGTTGGAATGCCGGTGGGGCCTAGGGGAGGGTGATCTACCTTATTCCAATAAGCAACGTAGTCTTTCGTGGGGTGTCCAAGAGGAATCACATAATGTCCCCACAACAGGACGCGATCAAGGGCTTTGGTGGTTGAGACCAGTTCTTCTCGTGTTTTTGCATTCATCAAGGCATTGGCCAAGGCATCGACCACGGGGCTTTTAACGCCAGGGTAATTGCGTGTTCCGGGCGCGTCCGCTGCTTTTGAGCTCCAATAAAACAATTGCTCATTCCCTGGGCACATGGTGTGTCCCCAAAAGTGCATGATCATATCAAAGTTCATGTGGGTTCGCAGATTTTCATATTGGGAGGCATCAACTGTGCGCACGGTGACCGTAATGCCCAGTTGCTTTAAATTGCGCGCCAAGGCGAGGGCGGTTTTCTCGCTTTCAGGTGTGTTCAAGATAATATCAAAGGCAAAGGGCTTTCCTGTCTTTGCGTTCACAAGTTTGCCGCCTTTGTTAATCCATCCTGCCTCTTTCAGAAGATCACTTGCAATTTTTAAGTTTTCACGACTGCCTTTTTCAAAGGTGGGAAGGGTATAGGGTTTTTCAAAAACCTCTTTGGGCAGTTGGGCGCGGAAAGGTTCAAGCATGGCCAATTCTTGACCTTCGGGGAGGCCTTTGGCGGCCAGCTCCGTATTGTCAAAAAAGCTGGTCGTCCGTGTCAATGCGCCATGAGAGAGATTTTTATTTAACCAATCATAATCAAAGGCATAGGCCAAGGCGCGGCGCACACGGGGATCTTGGAAGATTTCTCTGCGGGTATTAAAGACAAAGGCGCGCATTCCGACTTGGTGTTGATGGGGAATTTCAGCGCGTGTTACAAGCCCATTCTGAACGGCAGGGAAATTATATTTTTGAGCCCATCGTGCAGGATCGGCTTCTTCCCGTGTATAAGACTCCCCTGCCTTAAAGGCTTCAAACGCAACGGTTGCATTTTTGTAGAAATCAAACCGAAGCGTATTAAAATTGAAGTATCCTTTTGTGGCAGGAAGATCGGCGCCCCAATAGGCGGGATCCCTCTCATAGATGATAGAGCGTCCAGGCTCTACCTTTGCCACCTTATAAGGTCCGCTGGTGACAAGGGGTTTCAGACCTGTTTTTTCAAAGTCTTTGCCTTTTAAATCATGTTCAGCCAAAAGAGCCATGTTCCCCATCATGAGGGGCATTTCATCATCATATTTGCCATCAACCTTTTTAAAGGTGAACTTGATTGTTCGATCATTGATAATGTCAACCTTATCCACTTTTTGATAGGTCATTTTTTGGTTTGGATTACCATTCTCTGCAAGAGTATGGAAAGAAAAGGCCACATCTTTTGCCGTAATTGGCACCCCGTCATTCCATTTTGCTTTTGGATTGATCGTAAACACAACCCAAGACCGGTCAGGGGCTACGTCAACGCTATCCGCCACAAGTCCATATTGGCTAAAGGGTTCATCAGGGGAGCGAACCATGAGGCTTTCAAACATAATGCCTCGGATTCCTGCAGGAGCTGTTCCTTTGAGAATGAACGGATTCAGTGTGTCAAAAGTGCCAACAACGGCGAGTTTAAACTCTCCCCCTTTGGGAGCATTGGGGTTTGCTGTGTCAAAATGCGTAAACGTAGGGGGGTATTTAAGGGAGCCATGCATGGCAAGGCCGTGCTGTTTTTCTGCTTTCACAGGAAGAGAAAGGGAAATCATAGCGCACGCTAGAAGAATGTGTTTTTTCATCATGGTCCTCGATTCGTTGTTAACACCACACTCTCTGGGATACGACGCACCCCAGAGAAATTTTTACTTCACTAACATAGCCAATAATAACAAAGCCACAATGTTAATGATCTTGATCATAGGATTCACAGCAGGGCCGGCCGTATCCTTGTAAGGATCGCCGACCGTATCTCCTGTGATGGCAGCCTTATGAGCCTCTGATCCTTTGCCGCCATGAAGTCCATCTTCAATGTACTTCTTCGCATTATCCCAAGCGCCTCCGCCAGAGGTCATGGAAATAGCCACAAAGAGGCCTGTAATGATTGTTCCAAGCAACATCGCCCCTAAAGTTGTAAAGGCCGCAGCTTGACCCGCAATCCCTGCAATGACGAAGTACACCACAGGGGGCGCTAACACAGGCAGAAGGGAGGGAACGATCATTTCGCGGATCGCTGACTTTGTTAAAATGTCCACCGCTTTGCTGTATTCAGGTTTTGCTGTGCCTTCCATGATTCCTTTGATGTCGCGGAATTGGCGACGGACCTCAATGACAACCTCAGCGCCCGCACGTCCCACAGCCATCATGCCCAAAGCTCCAAAAAGGTAGGGCAACAGACCGCCGATAAAAAGTCCTACCACCACATAGGGGTTTTGAAGCTTAAATTGGATGTCTAGGTGAGGGAAAAAGGTGGCGAGGTCTTCCGTGTAGGCCGCAAAGAGGACAAGGGCAGCAAGCCCGGCAGAGCCAATGGCATAGCCTTTTGTCACCGCTTTTGTGGTGTTTCCCACCGCATCCAACGCATCTGTTGTTTTACGGACAGCGGCTGGCAAATCGGCCATTTCTGCGATTCCGCCTGCGTTATCTGTCACAGGACCATAGGCATCCAGGGCAATAATCATCCCGGCCAAGGCCAGCATGGTGGTGGCTGCAATGCCAATCCCGAAAAGACCCGCATTCGCGAAAGAGGCCAGGATTCCGCCACAAATCACCAAAACGGGGAGAGCCGTTGATTCCATCGAAATGGCAAGCCCTTGAATGATGTTCGTCGCATGCCCCGTAACAGACGCTTGCGCGACGCTTTGAACAGGACGATAGCGGGTGGAGGTGTAGTATTCTGTAATCCAAACAAGAAGACCCGTTACCACAAGGCCGGTGAAGGCGCTGTATAAAAGATTCATCCCTGTAAAGGCTTTGCCTTCAACCATCAGGGGTTGATCAAGTCCCACAAGGCTAATGGTCAGCCACACAATAAGGCCCGCAGAGACAAGAGTCGCTGCAATCAACCCTTTATAAAGGGCCGCCATAATGTTCTGGCTTTTGCCCAAGCGAACAAAGAAGGTTCCGACAACAGAACCCACGATGCAAACGCCGCCAATGGCAAGGGGATAGACCATCAGGATTTCTTGAGCAGGGCCGGTAAAGAAAAGAGCCGCTAACTGCATGGTAGCCACAATGGTCACCACATAGGTTTCAAAGAGATCTGCGGCCATTCCTGCACAGTCTCCCACGTTATCGCCCACATTGTCTGCAATCACTGCTGCATTGCGGGGATCATCTTCAGGAATGCCGGCTTCTAGTTTTCCCACAAGATCAGCGCCCACATCGGCGCCTTTTGTGAAAATGCCGCCCCCAAGACGGGCAAAGATAGAGATAAGCGATGCTCCAAAGCTCAAGGAAAGTAAGGCTTCCATGATGTGGCGCGTGGTTTCTCCGCCCTGACGAAGGTACATATAATAAAGGGTTACGCCCAAAAGGCCGAGTCCAACCACAAGCATTCCCGTAATGGCTCCTGATTTAAAGGCAATATCAAGGGCAGGGGCTAATCCTTGGCGGGCTGCTTCTGCTGTTCGAACGTTGGCTCTGACGGAGACATTCATCCCAATGTATCCTGCAATACCGGACAGAAACGCGCCTGTCACAAACCCTATGGCGGCGTGCTTTCCCAGCACCCATCCTAAGAAAATGGCCACCACCACACCCACAAGGGAAATGGCGGTATATTGACGGTTTAAATAGGCATTGGCTCCTTCTTGAATGGCTGCTGCAATTTCTTGCATCTTTGGTGTTCCCGTTGGACAGGCAAAAACCTTACGGCCTGCATACACGCCATAGAGAAGCGCAAGAAGGGCTGACGCGAGGATATAAAAATAAATGGACATTGTTTATCCTTTAGTTGGTCTTACAATGGCGCAAACATGCCAGAAACTTCATCGATGAGCAATGGTTTTATGCATGAGAAGCGCGGTCTAAGTATTTTTTGACGATTTGATAGGCTTCATTAACGGCTTTGAAGCGCTCTTCGGCTCGTTTGTCTCCCGCATGAAGATCTGGATGAGAGCGTTTGACAAGCTTCTTGTACTGTTTTCTGAGGTCTTCCAGCGTTAAGGGGAAGCTCAGCTCTAAGGTGGACAGCGCCCGGTGCACCTCGTGGGGGAGGGGAGGGGGCGGGGCCATGCCTTTTAAAAAAGGGTCGAGACCGTCAAGACATTGAACGCTCTCTAAAAGAGTCCGCCACGAGCCAATAGGCCAGGAGGGGCGATTCCAGGTCACATCGGAAACGCGGCTGGCATCAATTTCTTGGGGGCTCATGCCTTTGTAAAAGTCCCAGGCCTTGTTGTATTCCCGCACATGATTCAGGCAAAACCAATAGTAATCCCTCAAATGAAGGGGATTTTTGGGAGCTCGAAATTCGCCCTTTTCCTCGCATCCCTCCTGCTCACACCGCTGAACGTGAGGGAGAGGCTTTTGAACAAAATCTAAAGGAATAATGCGTGCTTTTCTCATCTTTTATATATTGATAAAGATGGCGAAAAAATCAAGAGGAGGAATCTAAACGCTTACCACCCGACAGTTTTCCTCTTATTGTTACCCCCTTTCTTGTCATCCTCGGTCTAGAAAAGGCTTGTTTTTCGAAGAAAAACAATGACTTT
>CAZSAH010000048.1:0-12536 GCA_964605015.1 uncultured Alphaproteobacteria bacterium
TACGGAATGCGTTGTTTTTACTGGATCCCCGCTTTCGCGGGGATGACAAGTGGGGACGAGGATGACAAACAAAGGGAATGACAACCGAGAGTAAGTCAAGGTCAAGTTCATTAAAAACAACTCACAAATCAGACACGTCAACCCTTACGGAAGGCCCCATGGTTGAGGAGAGAGAAATAGTCTTTATATACGACCCTTTCACCCCCGTTGGCTTGGCTTTCATAATGGCATCAACGAAAGACCGGAAGTTTTTCTCGATGTTCTCTCCAGAAAAGCTTGCTTTCCCAATGCCCGCATGAATGATGCCTGACTTGTCAGCACGGTATTCGACTTGCCCCCCTTTGGCAGCTTTAATGGCGTCAGCCACATCCATCGTGACAGTCCCTAATTTGGGATTAGGCATCAAGCCACGAGGCCCCAAGACGCGCGCTAATTTTCCAAGCACGCCCATCATATCAGGGGTTGCAATGCACCGATCAAAGTTGATTTCTCCCCCTTGAACCTTTTCAGCCAAATCGTCATCCCCCACAAGATCAGCGCCCGCCTTGCGCGCCTCTTCAGCTTTGGGGCCCTTCGCAAAAACAGCCACACGCAAGGTTTTGCCCGTTCCTGCGGGAAGCTGGGTCACACCACGAATGTTTTGTTCAGATTTGCGCGGATCAATATTTAAATTTATCGCGATTTCAATGGTTTCATCAAATTTAGCCGTGGCTCGCTCTTTAATAATACGAACGGCTTCTTTAACAGCGCAGGCTGACAAAGAGTCAAGACCTTCATAAGCTTTTTTAATCCGTTTTCCTGCCATATCTCTTACTCCACAACCTCAATGCCCATTGACCGGGCTGACCCAATAATCATCTGAGAGGCGCCATCAATGTCGTTGGCATTCAGATCTTCCATTTTTGCTTTTGCAATTTCACGCACTTGCGCCATTGTAACGCGTCCCACGGTCCCTGTTCCGGGGGTGGTCGAGCCCTTGGCAAGACCTGCGGCTTTTTTCAAGAAATAGCTCACAGGTGGCGTTTTTGAAATGAAACTAAAGGTCCGGTCAGCATACGCCGTAATCACAACAGGAATGGGCATGCCCGGTTCCATGCTTTGAGTTTGGGCATTAAACGCCTTACAAAATTCCATAATGTTAAGACCCCGTTGACCCAACGCAGGGCCCACAGGAGGGGATGGATTCGCTTTCCCTGCAGGGATCTGCAGCTTGATATATCCTACAATTTTCTTTGCCATTTAGACTCCTCTTCTCTTTGAGTGTGCGGTCCGGCGATGGCTCGCCTCCCGCTTTATATATAACTTACAGTTTTTCCACCTGAACAAAATCCAAATCAATGGGGGTGGATCGTCCGAAGATCGAGACAGCGACCTTAACGCGTTGTTTATCTTCGTCGACTTCTTCAACAATGCCATTAAAGGAGCTGAAAGGTCCTTCACTCACACGCACTTGTTCACCAATTTCAAAGCTAATGGTGGATTTTGGTTTCTCCACGCCTTCTTGGACTTGCGCCAGAATTCTATCGACTTCCCCTTGGCTCACAGGAACGGGC
Organism: uncultured Alphaproteobacteria bacterium; assembly: GCA_964605015.1. GTDB lineage: Bacteria > Pseudomonadota > Alphaproteobacteria > UBA9655 > UBA9655 > UBA9655. Next base: position 1,554 of record CAZSAH010000048.1, read on the forward strand.
TTGCCGCGCGCGCCCAAAAAGCCAGACACTTTTGGGGTATGGCGCACCAAATGCCACACCTCATCTGTCAGCTGCATTTTCATCAGGATATAGCCTGGGAAAAATTGCCGCTCAGAGGTCACTTTCACCCCTTTTTTGACTTCCACCACTTCTTCTGACGGCACCAAAATGGCCTCAATTTGATCTGAAAGGCCCTTTTTGTCTGCTTGTTCACGCACATGCTCAGCGACCTTCTTTTCAAACCCTGAATAGACGTTTACGACGTACCAACGGAAATTCTCTGTCATTATTTTAAGCCCCTATTCCCAAAACTAAGGAAACTCCCCATGCGAGGATACGATCTACGACTAAGAAAAACACAGCACAAATGAACACCATCAAAAACACCATAATGGTGGTTACGATTGTTTCTTTGCGCGTTGGCCAGGTGACTTTTGTCATTTCCTGGCGCACTTGGCGTATAAATTCAAGAGGCGTTGCTTTTGCCATAGGTCTTTTCCAATTTAAGATTTTGCTCTTTTTAGCAGAGTTGAGGGAAAAATACAAATCACTTCTACGGAAGTAAGAGATTTAAGCGATTCTGTCAATTGGAATTGGCACGTTTCACTGATGGAAAGCGTGAGGGGACTCTATGGTGTCTTTATTTCTCATGACGCTTCAGGAAATGGCGAGACATATTGCAAAGCAAGCGCAAGCAAAAAGACTCTCCCTGAACCTAAGTCAACAGACTCTGTCTGCCCAATCATCACATTCATCAGTTAACCCTAGTTCCCGTGACCAGGCTCACACCTCCATCTTCATACAAAAGATTGTGATCTATGCCGCCTTTAAGTGATCGAGCTTATTTTGTAGTCTGGCGATAAGAGGAGAGCTCTTAGATAAATGGTCTTGGACAATTTCTATGGCTTGTTTGAGATAGGCTTCTGCTTCCATTTTGAAGATTTCAGCATGTTTTGTATCGTTTTGGTCTGCAGCTTGTGTGGATTTTTTTAAGGCAAGCTCCGCCAGATTTTCATAAACTGTATAAATTTCAAGATGCTCTCTTTTTTCAAAGATATCTAGGGCTTTTTGTGTGAGCTCTTGCCCCTTAACCATATCGCCTTGCAAATAATAAACACGCCCCATATCCCGAAGAATTCGCGCGGTTTCGATATGATCGCCGCCGTAGTGCTTTTCATAAATAGCATACCCTTTTCTCAAAAGGTCCATGGCGGTTGTGTAATCACCAAGATCCTTATAAATAGTGCCTAAATAAGCTTGAGAGTGGGCAATTTCAATGTGGTTTTCAGAAAAGTTAGCTCTATAAATACGCAGGCTTTTTTCCATCAGAGATTTTGCTTTTTCAAAATCTCCAAGATCTCTGGAGGCGTTCCCTAGATACTTTAGGACAGAACAAATTTTAACATTATCTTCCCCAAAAGTTTTTTGATAATGTTCCAAACCTGTTTCAAAAAGGCCTTGTGCTTTTTCCCAACACCCGAGTTCTCGATAGACCTGCCCCAAATATACCTGATTTTGACTCAGATCAATATGAGCTGAAGAGAGATGTTGCTGGTAAATATTCTGCCCTTCCTCAAGCAACGCCTTTGCTTTTTCAAGGTGCCCCAATTCTCGATATGTGTTCCCTAAGGAGGACAAGATGTGGGCGTGTTTCAAGGGCGCATCAGCAAAATGTTTTTCAGCAATGACAAGGGCCACTTCAAGCTTCTCTTTTGCTTTTTCATATTTGCCCGTACTATTGTAAATATGGCCTAAGTGTTGCAAAGCCAAGATGAGACCGCTTTCATCATCTGGGAGATACTCCTTGTAGAGACTTAAACTTTTCTCAAGAGTTTCCTGTGCTTTTTCATAAGCTCCTATACTTCTGTACACATCTCCCAAGTAAGCGAGTCCATAAGCGAGAAATGCTTCTTGTTTTTCAGAAGACTGGGATAAGTTCCCAATACTCTCCTCAAGCCATTGTTTTGAGGCCTTATGATTGCCGAGCGCATGATAAATTGTTCCTACCTTTACCCCAATTCTTCCCTTAATGTCATTTGCTAGCAAATGAGTATGAGTCAACAATTTCTTACTGTGCTCTAACGCCAGCCTCATACGAGGGAAATCTTCCGCCTCAATAACATCAGTCGCATGTTTTTCAAGAGCCAAGCTAATAGCCTGAATGGGTAATTTGTTTTCAGATAAATTCAAGGATTTTGTCATGTAATCTAGCATGTTGGCCTGAATTGCACTATGGGTCGAGAAGGTAGGAACCACCTGGTCCAAATCATAGTAGGTGAAAATGGACAAAGAATACTTCTTTAAATCATGAATAAAGCTATCAACAACAATCTTTTCTTTGTAAGCATAGAGGAGGTCACGTGGGACATACTTGCTCCCTATTAAGCTTATGAACAGCAAAAGATCGCTGTAATCAACATGTGTATTGATAAGCTGCTTGAGAGAAAGGGCGATAATATTGTGGCGTGTGGTTTCATCAGCGCCATGGATTTCTTTTAACACATTTTTTTGGAGTTGATCAAAGGCATGGTTATGAGAGTGGAGATAATTCAGATAACTTTCATAAGATGTCTTAGTTTCTTTTATATAATAGGCTGCAATGGAAACATCGAGAGGAAAGGGTGGAATTTTGTTGAGAAAACCTTTGATTTCTTTGAGTTTGGCTTGTGTAACCTGGCGAGCATCGTCCTTCTTGAGTATTTTAAGAAAAAGAGAGAGTCTTTGATCTTCGTTTAAGTCACCCACACGAATAATGTGGTTGATATGGCTATTGTTTTGAATATTATCATCTGTTGTCGTGACAACGACCTTTCCCGCTTCCCATCCGTCCGCTTGAGGAAAGTATCTTTGTATGCTGGCAACGTCTGTAACGTGATAATAAATAAGAAGCCAGTTAGGATAGGTTTTTAACTTTTCACGAGCAAATAAAACAATCCTTTCTGCGTGTTCTTCAGGATTTTTGACGCTTTGTATTTCCTTAAGTATTTGTTTGTCTTCGGTAGATTTTGCTAAAACATAGGCAAGACTTTCAAAAGAGTTAAGGAGAGCCTCTTTTGTTTCTCCATTCATTTCCCAGACAATAGTCGCTGGATGCTTGCGGGCATATTGCCGCGCTAAGGTTTTCTTTCCTGCTCCTCTAATGCCGACGAGGGCAACAGTTTGAAGTCCCTCTTGCTCATGTAATTTTTTATCAATCTCAACAAGTAACTCAGGACGATCCAAAAGAGCAGATTGAGTCAAAGTGGTAAGGTTAGAACATATGGATTGGTTGTGCCCCCGTTTGAAAGAAATAAAGCCCGTGGTTAATGCAATAAAAACCAAGGCACCGACTCCAAAAATCAGGCGCCAGCTTCTGTTGTTGAGAAGACGCCAGGCAGAAAGCACAGAAGATTCAGATTCGCCATGAGCTGTCTGAGGTCCAAGACGCTCAGAAGAATCCCTCTTTGACCCAAGGGTTTTGTTAAGACTTGCCTTCATGTCGTCTACGTTCAGTAACGGAACCATGCCCTTTAAGAGGTCGAGACAAGAGAGATAATAAGCCTTTGCTTCCTCTAAATCCTGAGGATCTCTTCCCGGAAAAGCTACGAGCTCCTGAACGTTGCTTGCCTTATTTCTCAAGAGAAAAAGAATACCCGTGTTGTTGTGGAGAGGCTTCTGAAAGCCTTTCAGGCCTTTGACTGAGGAAAGATCTTGTATTAGGCAGGATGGAACGACAGAAAGAGTGCAATCTTCAGGGGCCTCCCCTCTGTCAGCTATGAGCGAAGTCAAGGTCATCGTCTTTTCTTGCGGTTCAACCGAAATACTAACCCCTGCTTGATGCAAGTCTTGTGCTAATTGCTGAAGAAAAGACTCAGACAGTTTGTTGTCTGCCTCATAAATAATGGCACAGGTGACCGGATTTCTCTCGACTGTCTTTGCAATATCGCGAAGCTTTTGTTCAAAAGAAAGACGGAGTAACAAGCGCGAAGCATACTCTTTGAGAGCCACAATTCCTTCAGAGCCTTCAATAATATCGATGATGCTCTCTCGTGAATTACACCCTAGTTTCTGCATGATGTTATGGAGGTGATTTTCAACGGTTTTGGGAGAGATGGACAAAAAGGAGGCAATGCGTTTGGCCGTTCTCCACGATAAAAGGCAGCCAATAATTTCAACTTCTCTTTGCGTGAACTTAACGCCGTTTATGGTGTCTATGGATAAAAGCGATTCGCCTGGACCGGTGTCAAGATGTTGATTTTTCATATACTCGAGTTTTCTTGTTCTTAAACGCGTCTCTTGCAAAGAAAACGCTCTTTTTTATCTGTGAAAGTACATAACCATTTTTTATAGAATTGGCTAGGGTGTTTTTGACATGTGTTTTTTTTATAGAAATCTCCCTCGGCCTGAAGGCTGAGGGAGATTGTTGGGGTTGAGTAAAAGCTAAGAACGTCGCCTTACCTTACAAAACGTTTCCCGGCAGGGTCAGAACGTTCTGCATCAAGGAAATCCGCATACTCTGCATCTAAAGCTGCTTCATCAATCGCAGGGATGGCTGCAGGAACGTTTCCATGGGGAACTGTTGGTGAGTATCCAGCAGCTGTCGGTACGCTTCCCAGATGGCGCTTTGGCGTGATAGTTTTGTTGTCAAGATCGATGCGTCCATCTCGATATGTGCCATCGCCACCAGGACCATCGTGGCCAGTAAGAACTTTATAAGAGAGGTGTCGATTTACATACTCTTCTCCGACACAACCGCTTCCAGTTGAACCAGCAGTTCCCCCAGTGCCATGACTGCCAGCAATACCGCCGGTTACATCTACAGCTGCGAGGGCTCCGACTGCCCCTACAATGCGAACCGTTCCTCCAGGAGCTCCCTGGCCTCCTTGACCCCCGGGTCCTGCAACAATTCCAGGGCTGCCTGCAGCGTGATAAAGTGCGCGGGTGTATTTCAAGCTTAGCCCCCATCTAAGGTCATCTGATGAAATAAAATGCCCTTCAGCGGTATGTCCACCACCATTACGATGACCCCAGCCACCAGGAAGAATTATTCTCTCTCCTGGATGATGAGTAGCAAGGTTCAAATCACCATCCGCTCCGTGGGTGCCGGCCACCCCATTGATGCCGTTTCCTCCATTGCCTCCTCTTGCAAAGATAGAGAGCCTATCTAGATGAGCTGCATTACGAACTTTAATCAAAACATTTTGTCCTGGAGTTCCATGGCCTCCATTTGCTCCAGCGACGGTTCCATTGGGACCACGTCTTCCGCTAACATCAATAGCCGTGTTTCTCGTAACGTCGAGCTCAGGAGAAAATAGAGCAAGAGAATAGTCACCGTTTTGAATGTCAGCGTTAGCCAATGTGTTGTGTGACGCGAAGACTTTGATTAATGTGCTCTGAGGATAACGTTGCTTTGCTGTGATGACCTCCTCTATTGAGGGAAGTTTGCCTCGTAAAGAAACAATCCCATTAGCTTCAGTGATCACAGAGTCGGTTGCAAGGGATTCTATAGCTCTTGCAATAGGCGCCAAAGCTGCTCTCCATGAATCTTGTGGAGTATTAGCTCTTGGATGCAGCTCTCTGAGGAACTCAACGTTTTGAACAATCCCTCCTGTGAGTTGCCCGGCGTTATCTTGACCAGACACAGTATTATCTCCAATAATTCGATGGAGACGACCTTTAAAGTCATCCATTGTTTTAAGAGCAAGAATGTCGTTTCTTAAAGCTTTCAACTGTGTTCGCAAAGCAGCTATGGTGCGATTAGGATTTGCGCCATCATTCACCATATTCTCACAGATAGTCTGAATACGATCAGAAGCCGCTGCTTCTAAAAACTGCTGGCCTTCGTCTCGGAGTTCGTCCACTGTCTCGCCTATAAGTACCTTGGCATCAGCACTTAGTACAGGCGTCACTCTTGGATTAAGAATATATCCATCATCATCTCCTAGTACTGTAGAAAATGCATTGCTATCAAAACCAGCATACGGCGCTCCCTTAACGGGAGCCAAGAACTTGAAGATTCTGTTAGGCTGCAAGAAAGAGTTACAAAGAATTTTAGCTCGCGGACTTAGCTCGGCGCCTCTCGAGTCTTTTACGGTCATCAAGTCTTTTAAATTATGAGGCGGATTGTAACCTTGAGCTGCTTTTGTGACGATAAGACGTACATGGTCTGTAAGCACTACGTCATCTGGAAAAGACTCTGCCACTTGATTAAACAACTTAACAGCGCCGCCTCTTTTCTTTAGTAGGGCAGCTTGATCAATCACTAAGAGAACTTTAGCACGCGTTCCTGGTTCAAAGAGTTTCTTCATCCCTATAGCATTTGGAATGTCTTCTACAGGACCTCTGGGATCTCCAAACCCCAGACAATCTATAAACACGGCTTGACGCGCAACATCAACCACAGCTCCAGGTTTAATTGTCCCTACTTCATTAGTATGGCTTATCTTCAAGCCGGGCAACATTCTTTCAGGAGGAATACCAAGATCAACACTGACTCCATCTGGGCTTTCTATGACATCAAGTGGCACACCAGCTACTGCATGCAGAAAGGTTGTTTTTCCATGACCGGTTTCGCCAATGACAAAGACCTTCTTCTCGTAAAATTTGGGCGCTTTCTTTCGTGCAGTTTCCAATGTTTGCGCAACAGCTTCTTCCATACGACTTCTGGAATCTCTTAGAAGAGCAACATTCGTTTCTTTTCGTGTTGGTTTCTGAGCTGCAGCAGCAGGGCGAGCTTTGCCAGCTTTTCTAGCCTCATTATTCGAAGCCACCTTAGTTTCTTTTCGTGTTGGTTTCTGAGCTGCAGCAGCAGGGCGAGCTTTGCCAGCTCTGCCAGCCTCATCATCTGAATCCACTGCCCACAAAGGTGTTGTTTGAGAGAGGAGAATGCTCAAAAGAGCGATATGTTTAGATTTCATGGTTCTATCCTTTTTTGTTAAAGTTTGCTTTTTTACCCACCTCCCTCCGCTTCATTCTGAGGCGAACGCGAGATGTAATTTTAGCGTAGGGGGAAAATTCGTCAGAAAATATCATCCAAAATACCCAGGTATCGTACCTAGGTAAAAAGAACCCACGTCTTATGGGGCGCATTAAATGCGCCACTCAGTGAGTGGGGATGAGGCCTCATCGAGCGCTGTTACGGGTTCTTATTCGGTGGCGTTCAAAAAGGGGTTAATAGTTATCATTTTTGGGAAGAGGGTGAGGCCTTGTTCCATTGTTCCACCCTCTAGGGAATGGAACAGTGGAACAGATAAAGATTAGTTGAGTTTTGGATAAGGATGTTTCATCGTCATCGCGAGGGAGCGCAGCGACCGGCGATTACCCCTCACCCGCCCCTTCGGGGCGACCTCTCCCACAAGGGGAGAGGTAATCCTACTGTATTAATAAAATCAACACTCTCTTCAAATAAGGCTCTAAAACGAAAGAAGCTGGCTAAGCACTTTCACCTCTCCCCTTGTGGGAGAGGTCGCCCCGAAGGGGCGGGTGAGGGGTAGCTTAAGGCCCTGTTCCATTGTTCCACTCTCTAGGGGATGGAACAGTGGAACAGAGGGGGGACGGACAGGTGGGTGAGAAGGAGGCATCATTCGACTTTACCCTCCTCTTTTGCGCGTTTGATCCATCTGTTAACAGAGCCAAGGCCCATCCCCAGTTCTTGAGCGATCTCCCGTTGCTTCAAGCCGTCTTTGTGAAGGCCTATCACTTTGTTTGCCTGAAGATCTTCTATTTCCGACACGTGCCAGGTCATTGTGCCCTTTTCTCCCTTTAGCTGCGCTTCGAATGATTTTGCCTCATCTCCGTAGAAACCACGGGCTTTTTCATAATGAACTTCAAAGCGCGCGCCTTCTCGTTGGTCATAATCATTTGGTTTACGAAGGACGATGACCGTATCCAAAATATCTTCTTTTTTAGATGTTCCCCTCTGATTTCCGCCCTTGCCTGCGTGATGAACAAAAAGAACAGAGATGCCTTTTCTCCGCAGCTTCAACAGCCAGCTCTGCAAGGGGTTCCAGCTTTCAGATTCGTTCTCTCGGCCGCTCCTGCACAAGGCTGAAAGGTTGTCTAAAATCAGCAGGTCGATTCCATCGAGATGGGGATCCAGCCATTCTTGCTCTGAAAGAGTGGATAGGTCAGGAATCCCTATGTCTTGGCAATCTGGGGTGATAATTTTTAAGTTTCCGACCTCTTCTAATTCTTTTGCTGAGCTGGAAACGATATGAGAGAGCCTCTCTTGCAAAGTGTTGATTGGCATTTCTCCATCGATGAACAAGACCTTACGAGGTTTCTCACACTGCCACCTGTTGCCAAACATCTCTCCCCCACACGCAATTGTATAGGCCATCCATAGGGCAACGTGGGTCTTACCGATCCCACGAGGGGCGTAGAGCATCACCAGACCTTGCGCAGGCAGAATGGGATTTAAGATCATTTCACGTGGAGGGATCTTTAGCTCTAAGAGTTCCCTCATATTCAAAGACCGCAAGGGGGGGGTTATGCTTTCTGTCTGTGAGACCACATACGGTTTTGCCCCATTGATTCTATTCTTTATGGCTTCAGTACTCATTGTTTCTCCCTTAAAATATCGTTGAAATCCTGCCCTTGAGGAGACGGGGCAAGACGTACGCTATACCCATCCCCATGGAGTCTTTTTGCTAATTGATCTGCAGCGTGTTGCCCTGCATTATCCCCGTCAACACAGATGATGATTTCCTGTGTGATCTCCAGAGGAGGCACAACCACCTCCATCATTCCAGATGTGGACAGGCAAGACCACGTCGGCACATGGGTTGCATAGAGACAACTCAATGCCGTTTCTATTCCCTCTGCGAGAATCAGTTTTGCTCCTGGAGGGGCGAGCCTTACCGCACCCCCCTTTATTGAGCCCAACATCATCTTATTTGGGAAGAAAGGGGCCTTGCCCAAGCCCTCTGCCGCAAGATAGGTCCGATGGACACCAGAGATCGTTTGCTTAGGCCATAGCGTAACGGCAGCAACCATCGCTGGGTGGTATGTCCTGGAGGTATGAAAGAGGCTGCGATGAAACCTAAGAACTGGCGGAATCCTTCCCTCGCACCCGCGCCCTTTCAAATAAGTCTGAACGGGGGACCCTTCTGCAGGCAAGGTTTCGCGCCACATCTGAAAAACGATCTCATCTGGTGTTTTAGGTGAAGGATGTTGATAGGTTTCATGCTTCTGAATGAAGACCTCATTTCCCAACAGCCCTCTTCTGCGCAGAGCAAGCATAATATCCGGAAATGAACACCCTGCATGACAATAGGCCAATAATCTTCCCTCCTTTCCCAATGAGAGAGAGAAGCTAGGATTATGGTCTTCATGCGCAGGACAGAGGCATGACCAACCTTGCCTGACACGCTTTGCCTTACCAAGCTGCTTTGCGACAAGAGTAATGTCACCTTCCGTGAAGGCGGGGTACCTTGTGGTGAGCTGTCTAATGGTGACGAAGTCGTCCACACTTATGACAGGGTGGGGTTGGGTTGATTCGTTATGAATAGCCATCCTTTTGGTTCCTTTATGTTGTAAGAAGCAGCCTGATTGCTGCCTTCTCCTGGAGTAAACGTTAATTCTGAGAGGAAAAAAAATGTGAAAAGGGGTGAGGGCAAAAGGGGGAAACCCTTTTCTCCATTGGGAATGTGTGTCAATTCAATAGGATAATTTTAAGTGATTGCCTGAATTTTGGATAATTTTTTCAATAGGTACAAAACTGTGATTTTATTATTTATGGTGTAACAATCATTTTCTAAAGTCAAGTTTTACGATTGGCCATCGGGCAAATTTTGTCACCCCATCGGGGCCGTAAGGTTATCTCTTGTGCTTTGCGCGCCCTTGTTGGGAAGAGTTTTTCAGGAAAAGAAGAAGAGAAGATTTGTCTCTCAAAATGCGTGATTTGTTATTCTCAAGTGTCCCACAGAGAAGAACATTTCATCAAAAACTTTCAAAAACCGTTGATTTTATTGGCAGGAGTGGAGGGACTCGAACCCCCAACCCCCGGTTTTGGAGACCGGTGCTCTAGCCAGTTGAGCTACACTCCTATAACAGTCGTCAGTAATCAGAAAACAATTCCACACTCACTGACCACTGCTTTCTCTTGTTACTTCAAAATTTTTGCCACAACGCCTGCGCCAACGGTTCGGCCGCCTTCACGAATCGCAAAGCGAAGACCCTCTGTCATGGCAATGGGCGCCATTAACTCGACTTCCATCGTTACGTTGTCTCCTGGCATCACCATCTCCACTCCCTCTGGAAGCTTCACTGTTCCGGTGACGTCTGTTGTCCGAAAGTAAAACTGTGGACGATAGTTCGCAAAAAACGCTGTGTGCCGGCCCCCTTCTTCTTTCTTCAAAATATAGGCCTCACACATAAAGGTTGTATGCGGAGTGATGGATCCTGGTTTCGCCAAGACTTGACCACGCTCCACTTCTTCCCTTTTGGTTCCTCTCAGCAGCGCTCCGATGTTGTCGCCTGCTTGACCTTGATCCAGAAGCTTCCGGAACATTTCAACGCCCGTCACAACTGTCTTTACTGTTGGCTTGAGACCCACAATTTCTACTTCTTCGCCAACCTTTACAATTCCTCTCTCAACGCGTCCTGTCACAACCGTTCCGCGTCCTGAAATGGAGAACACATCTTCAATCGGCATCAAGAATGGCTTGTCAATGTCCCGCTCTGGTTGAGGAATGTAGGTGTCAACTTGCGTCATTAACTCTAAAATGGCATTCTTTCCGATAGGATCCTCTCGGCCTTCTAAGGCACAGAGAGCGGACCCTTTCACGATTGGAATATCGTCGCCAGGGAAGCCATAAGAGGACAAAAGCTCGCGGATTTCCATTTCCACCAGCTCTAACAGCTCTTGATCATCCACTTGGTCTACTTTGTTCATAAACACCACAAGGGCTGGAACGCCTACCTGGCGGGCCAACAAGATGTGCTCACGCGTTTGAGGCATAGGGCCGTCTGCCGCATTCACCACAAGAATGGCACCGTCCATCT
>CAZSAH010000049.1:0-11888 GCA_964605015.1 uncultured Alphaproteobacteria bacterium
TTATAGCGAGCAAGGCAACTATGAGAAAGCAAGAGAACTCCTTGAAGAAAGTCTTGTCATTTATAGAAAAAATTCTTATGAAAATCACCCTTGGTTTTCTCTTACTTTGGCGCGGCTAGGAGCTGTTTATAGAGACTTAGGTGATTATGAAAAAGCTAAAGATTTACTTAAACAAAGTGTTGAAACTTATGGAAAGATCTATGGTAAAGAACATGTTTATACCGCTGAAATTTTAAGAAGTGTAGGGCAAACTTATTTTCTAGAAGGTCAGATAGAAACCGCAGAAAATTACTTTCATAAAGCTCTTGTAATATTTCAGAAAAAAAATCACCCAGGTATCTATACGGTTTTAGAAAACTTGACAGAGCTATATTTGAAAAAATCTATGCAAGCAGCTAATATAAAGGATACAGTGCAGTCTCAAGACTTTAGAAACCAAGCTATCAATAGCTTAAAACAAGCTCTGGAAATTGTAAAAACTCATTTTCCAGAAGATTCTCCACATATTATAAGAATTCATCAAAAACTCAAATCAATTGAGCAAATTGCACTTACCGTGCACTCCTAGGACTCTTGGGTCGACTATTCAGGTTACAAGAATCACGAAGAAGGAACAGGGAAGGTGAATGGTTGTATGCGAATGATGTCTTTGATGGGGAAGCGTGGCGAAGGTTATACGTAAAATATCAGGAGAGGCGCGCACCAGACTTGCTGAAAGAGTGCTGCAGGAGTGATGCTGTGCTGAATACCACGGTGCTGGGTATGATGTGTTGTTGTTCGACTGCAGTTATTGCGCTCACCGACCTGAACTGGGAGGGATATACAGGACAACGGCTAAGAGAAGAGGGCGCATGGAGATTGAACAGCAACTGGCTTGCTTTGTGTCCTATGGGCTATGCTTGCCCGACCTTCCTGTCGCTTGTACTGCCGTGTTGGTGTGAGCATACCTGCGGTGAAACAGACAAATCCCTCGTAAGGTTTGCGCACTCTGTGGGTTTCACACGATATGCCCCGATGATAAACTTGGAGCAATATGAGTGGGATGATGCACCAACTAAGATAGATCTGCGCATGAGGCGTAGAGTTATTGGTGACGTCTGCGCTTATTTAGCGACACAACGCTACAGAGATAAACATGCATCCCCTGGAACGAGCTGACCATACGATACATGCTCTGTGTCTGAAGTTGCTCTCTCTCCACCCCACTATTTGCTGGATGGCCAATCGAAACGTTTGATTTTGGAGAAAACCTGTAGTAAACTGTAAATATAAAATCGACAAACTATGCCAAGGAGGCACCACAAAACTCCCCTCCTTAAGATGAATTTTGGGACAGAAACCGGTCCCCGGAACAAAAAACGTAATAAAAAAAGAAAACACCAAAACCGAGGTTTATGACACAACAAATCACTTCCCCCGCATCTTTCCTGACGTCCTATGACGCGCGCACGGGTATAGAAACGGTTGAGAGAGACCACCGGTGGGTTCTCGCCCTTTTCTCCAAGATGATAAACATTAATCCCTTAAGAATTAACCCCTTTTTGAACGCCATCGAAACAGTCTGCGTTCAATCACCCGCTCTTTCGCTGAGGCAAATAGGAAGGGCATCCTTCCCTGTGCTCTCTTCGCGAACGAGACTTCACCCTCTGAGAGGGTCACATAACTAACAAAAAGGAAAACTAACATGCAAATCAAATTTTTTCATACATTTCTTATTACAAGCATTCTGCTTACTGGAACAAACATAAGTGCAAGCAAGCACACAAAAATGTCTGAAGCTGAATTGACTCATGCTTTGCAAGAGACGAGTCATGGCTGCACCATTTATCAACACAAAACAGGCCACCATCCCGTTGCAGTTAAGGCTCCGAGAGGGGGGAGAGTGGAAATAATTGGCTCTAGATGTCCAGAATGTGAGACCTGGAAAGCAAAGATTAAGTCTCATCACGCAGCTGTTGCTGAAGAAGGGAGAGCGGGAGCAGCTTCAAAAACGGCAGCACAAGAAAATATTGAGCTTCAAAATGAGTTGCTCAGAGCACAAATTGCAGCGCTAAAGAAATAAAATTTCTCTTAGACCGTGACAAACAACGGATACTTGCCAAGGATAAACTCTGCTCGAGTTTTGTCCTTGGCTCTATGAAAGAGGTAATAAAGTGACAGCGTTTAAAACATTTAATCACTCTTTCCTTCGTCGAGGCAAGCAGGAAGGATATTCTTTTCTGCTCTCTCCTTGCGATTGAGATTTTAACCCAACAACAAAAAAGGAAAACAGTATGCAAATCAAATTTCTACGGACAACCGCTGCTTTAGCAATTTTTGTGGGTAGCCAACTAGGTTAATTTTGCCCTACCACCGCCGTGGGTATGAACCCCGAGTTTGAAAACACTCCAGTATATAAAAAACTGAAGAAAGAAGCGGATGATCAGAAAAACAGAAGAGGGAATTACTCTCCTGAGAAAGAGGCGGAAATGAAAGCGAAGATTCAACAGGACTGGGATGCAGCCCGAGCCCGAGATAGAGCCCGAGCACAAGAATCATGGTTTTTCTCGAATTGACGCCCACTGCAAGGGCTGCAAGGGCCGTACCTCTACGACAGTATGCAAACGACTTTGAGCGGAAAGTTCATGAGGAGTTTCCGCCTGTGAACCCGCAATACCCCCTAGCACCTTTCATCGGGTATTTGGGGGGAGGGAATCCGGGCGCTTGGTGGGCTACGGGCATTTTCGAGGCAGCAGATGGTTTACATCAAGCCTTTTGGCGTTAAAACCTTTTCGGCTTTGCCACAGCAACCCAAAAACTTGCTCGACTTGTTGAGGGTTACTGCTAAAGTATGTGAGGTTCTCACTCCTGAGCCTGGGTCGAAGTCGTCTCAACGCAATAATACTAAAAGTAAAGGTAAGAAGTAGAGATTATCAATATGCAAATAAAAAATGGAAAAATATTTCCTTTGTCGCGGCAAGCAGGAAGGACACTCTTCTCTGCTTTATCCTCGCGATTGAGATATCAACATAACAACAACAAAGAAAGGAAAACTAAAATGCAAAATAAATTTTTTCAAACAACAACTGCTTTAGTAATTGTTGCAGCGAGTCAGCTAACGTCATGGAGTATTCAACCAGCAAACTGTATGGACGAAGAACCTAGACGTCCTGGGAGAGCTCGAACATTTTCAGACCTCGAACGAGAAAATGCTGAGCTACGTAGACAAAACGAAGCACATAGACGTAGAGAAGATAATCTTTTCTATGTTAAATTGGCGGTAGGAGGTACGTTGCTCGTCACTGGCATATTCGCTGGGCAAGAACTTTATGCCTACACCCATGGGGACGCAACGGTATATGCGGATGACCCAGAGTTTCCCGAAATCATGCGGCGGTTCCAAGCTGGGGAGTTCGCCAGCCAAAGGGAAGCGAATGACGCCATTAGGGCCGCACACAGAGCAAGAGCCTCCCGAAATATCGGTATATCGCGAGGTTTGATAGATTGGCTCCTTTCGTAGTTAAGTGATGATCGAGTTCTGGCTATGTGCGAAAGTGTCGTAGAATTGATTCGCCGCTAGATGTTAGTGCAATTGGAGATCTCAGGTTCCAATATAAGGAATAAACACAACATGGGTAAGAAATTTGTAGAGAAGAACAAAGCGTGCAGCCTTCTCTGCGTCTTAATGGACTTAACAAAAAGAAAGGAAAAATAATTATGCAAATCAAATTCGGACAACGATTATTTATAGCTGTTACCTCAGCAATAGCCATCGGATGCTTTGGCGGGCCTGACGCGAAGTGTATGGACGACAAACACACCCTTTCGCGGAGGCAAATGAATGAGATGACGGAAGACGACCGTCATGCCTTCTATGTAGCCAATATGAGTTCTGCGGAATTCGCGAACCACCGGGAGACGACCTGGGGGTGCGGGCACTACGACACAAACCCCGGGGGATCGGGAAAAACGAGCTGGCAGCTCGAGCAGGAACGAGAGCGGGAACAGCGAAACTATGCACGACAAAAAGCGGATAAAGAAATAAGAGAATCGGTGAGGTTGGAGCAAGAACGCAAAGAACAGAAACAGAAGTACGGCGGCATGAAGCCGTGGGATTACTACGATATGCAACAGCGTGAAGAGGAATCAAGGCGGGACTCAATCAGAGTGAGAGATGAAGTTAGCCGAGTGTCCCCAGTCGTGCGAAAAGAGACTCCAAGTGAATATCGCGCCAGACGCGCTCGGATCGCCAAGGACAAAGGGCAGACTCCCAAGGAAACACCCCAAGAATACCGCGCACGTCGGCAAGGATATCAGGATAAACAAGGTGCTCGACCGGGATGGAAAGCAGAGACAGGCTATTCACATAAAGAAACACCCGCAGAATACAAGGCTCGCCGCCAAATGTATCAAGACGAAAAACGTGCTCGAGCGACATGGGGAGAAGAGAATGGCTGCTCACATAAAGAAATATCCATCAGCTATGGGCGTTGTCCAGACGTGTTTGAAGAAGGCCCTGAGATGGAGAAACCCTTTCGAGCGGCATTCCATCTAGATGAGAGCCGAATGCCTCAGCACAGAGCCGTCAAAGACACAAAAGCTGCGATAGATGCACGGGAGAGGGCAAGCTCTGATGGTGAGGAAGCGCTTCCCCATTACTCCTATGGCAGTGAAAAGGAAGCACCTCCCTTCGACTTATAATTGAGAGTATATGGACGAGGAGGAAATGACGACTGGGGCCGGGATGCCTGAACAATAGGTCCGCTTCTCTGCGGCGCAGAAAGTCGACCTCAGGGGGATCGTTGGATTTAATTCCGCACTGAATCCGGGTGTTTTCGCTCAAGCGTCTGAGTTCACAAGCGAAGCTTGAAATTGCGCGCTCTCTGGATGGCTGGCGCCCCTCCGCAGCACTTAGCGCGCCTCCGTTTTAGACACAAATTCTCTGATCCCAAAATATCCATAGATTGAGTTGTTAAATAATCATACTCCTTCAGGTCCTCACTGCCCCATGCCCAAAAGATGCCCACGGGCGCAGTTGCTGCATTCCAATTTGCCATGATCGGTTTGTAGTGGGCAGCATTTCCTGCAAGGTTTCTTTCAATGAGAAAATGAGGGGCGACGCAGATTTCAACTTTATCATCATTTTCTGCTTTTTTTTCTTTGCGATATCCGGTTGAAATGCTGAAGTGCTGCTTTGCATCACCATACGGAAACAAGTCAAAGGTTCCCTCTAATGGATTGAGTAGATCGGCTATAGGCATGACAACCATCCCTTCGTCACTTTCTGGATTTGGGCGATAAATGAGGGCTCCCCTTAAAAATCTTTGAAACACAGCCTCTGCTGCGGGACTAAAGATCCCATACCATACCTTATAGCCGAGGCCAGGATTGCATAGTGTTTGCCCGTCAATAGTCTGTCTCAGCCTCATCTGTTTCTTAACGATCTCTCTCCATTCAGAGGAAACAAGGGCGAGGTTAACGGGATTTTGATGCTCTAAACAGTGCGCCACAGTGGCTTTTACAACAACCAACTCCCATATCTCAGCAGGACGATGAAAATGATCTCCCTCATCTCTTCTGCTGCGTATGCCATTGGAAGACGTGTCTCTATCATCAGTTCCAGGGGTCATGGCACATAATTGTTCAGAACAAAGAGTCAACAAGCTGGCAACAGTGAGGAACTTTTTGGCAGATCTGAACATTAAAAATAAATCCCTTATGCATGATCAATTTTTTTCCTCATCCGCCTCAGAGAGCCCCCTCTACTATGGGGTCTAGCCTCCCTATTCACATCTTGAGGAGCGTCTAGATCGCCATGATCCACCTCCCAAACGCAACGAGCCAAGTCAACGGGAGGTCATTCTAGGGCTATATTGGGTGGGGTTACTCGTTTTAAGAACAATGTAATCATTCAACGCAGATCGCGCATCACGGGCTTGCATCAGCACACGCAGCGTCCACGTGGTACTCCTACTTGCACGGTCAAACGTTTCATCGGTTCTGGTCCACCCCCCCCAATCCCCATTCGCTTGAGGGATTGACTTAAGCCAGGGCTCTGCAATCGTCTCTTGATGTTTTTTTTCACGTCTCTTGCAACCACGTTCTGTTGCCAGGTGCATACGATATTCAGCAAGCTTGTCAGCCCTGGTCCCAACATTTGTCCTCTCATCCCACGCATAATACACTGCAGCCCCACCCAATATGCAAAGGTTATTCCATTCCAACGCAGTACTCTGCTCTCTCCTCTTGAGTTCATACTCCACCACACTCCCTCAGGGATCAATTTGTAGTGGGAGGATTTGTAGTGGGGGGACGGCGCGAGTTTTTCTTAGGCCTCGCGGGTTCTCAAAGTTCATTGCGTTGATCGTGCTCATTGAAGCTGTCAGCAGGAGAAGGCCCCCAGCATATCCTAATGTCCGCAGAAATTTGATTTTCATGATAGCTTCCCTTTTATTCTTATTAAATAATCCAGTCATTTGATTTAATCTGAGCGAGCAAATCAGAAAAATCAACCCTAATTTAATAGGCGGAGCGAGAGAAGCCATAAAGCAGAGCGAGCCTGTGAAACAGGTAAAAACCCGTGAAGTCAGGACAACGGAAAGGCACGAAACAAAAGGCGATAGCTATGGAGGCAAAATCGCCCTTGTTTCACACAACTTCCCGCTGTCCCTTCTCCAGGACAGACAGGAAGTTAGCGATCTTCCCTTATCCCCTCTTCAAAGTAAGCATGGGCTTGGACAATCTCCCTCCAAAACCCATGCCAATAGTCAGCCGAAATTGCCCGTCTGTCCATGCGATATACGGGTGAAATTTCAGCTTTCGATTGCTTAAAAAAGGAAAATGTGTCTATTCTGATTCTAGCCATTGTCAACATCCTACGTTGGTAGTGGTCAGTGGGACCTCTGGTGCTTCAACACCTGGGTTCCACGCTAAATTGAGTCTAAGAAAAAGACCGCCCCCTTGCAAAGAAAGCGTCAACGCTTAAACTCGTTGCCAGAATACGTGCCTCTCAAAAGCGATGCAAGAAAAAAATGGCCTTTTATTAAAATTTTAGCAATATCCCTTTAGTGGGGCTTTCTTCATCATGGAGGATGACCCTCCTCTCTATACCCCATGAGTCAAACCTGTGGTGGAGGGAGAGGAGTTCTAAAAAATGCTCCTCACGAAGTGTGCACGGGTGGCGAGCATGGGTGAGAAAGAGTGTTGGTGGGTTCTCACTCTTTTGGCTAAGATGATGAACATTAGCCCCTTTTTGAACGCCATAGAAATATTCTGCGTTCAATCACCCAGAGGCAGGTAGGAAGGACGTCCTTCTCTGCTCTCCTCGCGATTGAGACTTTAGCATAACAAAAAAAGGAAAAACATTATGCATAAAAAACTTCTTCGGACATTATTAGCTATTGGAGTTGTGTATATAACCCAAGCATTCACCCCTCTTCACGGGATGAATGAACAGGAGCAGTTAGATAGACAGCGCGATATCATGCACAAGATCACGAAGCACAAGAAAAATAAACCGCACTACGACATACGGAAGGGTAACACCAAGAACGAGACCAAGAAACCTTGCCTGCGGACTGTAAATGTACACGGTAAAACTAAGATAATAGAGAGCCCACCGCCACCTGTGTGGGTCGTGTTTGGTGCGAACCGAGTTGACCTCGCAGAACGGTATATTGTGACAACAGAACGGTATGGTGGAGCCAAAGCTCGGGGTGAGCTAGTTCCATGCGACGAGTGCAAAGACCTTTGGAAAGAGTGGTACGGTTCGCACAAACCAAGATCAGCAGAAGCCTTAACACACCAGAGTGGGTCGGAAACGCGGGGGTGCTGTGGGTCCCAACGAGGCGGTCAGGGTAAGCAGCTAGACAGACAGAGCGAAATATTCACCAGGATACTGGAACACAAGGAAAAAGAACGACATTACACCACAGTCAGAGGGGAAAGGAAGGATGTACGCTGGAGTGAGAAGTGGTGGATTAGAAATAAATATAAGCAGAAAGATAAACAGAAAAATGGAGACGTGGAGTGTTGGTGGACCGTGTTTGGCGCGCGCAAGACTGATCGTAAAGAACAATATATTGTTGACCCAAATGGACGCGATGAGGAACAAGACGCAGAAAGAAGGATTCGTTGCAGCGAGTGTAAAAACCTCTGGAGAGAATGGGACATCTCCTACCAAAGCCAGCCACACCTCGCGCAAGCACTGGAAGCCTCAAGCGAGGGGTCTGCGTGGTCTGGGAATGGCGAGTCAGAGTCGGAGTCCTAGGGGATGGGACTCCAGAAGTCGGACCCATCACATTAGGAGTAAACCTTATTCAACTCTGTTTCCGCACTTCTCTCACAGGTTCGATCTCTTTTGCAGCCTCAATCTGTGGTGAAAGGGTTTTGAGGGACAGGGTACTGCGGGTCTGGGATTTGATGAGGGAGAGCTCTTCCGCGAAGGAGGAGGTATCACGGGTTGGAAGAAAATGGCGGCTGGGGCATTCGGGATGCTTGCACAACAGGTCCGCTTCTCTACGACAGAGGAAGTCGACCTCAGGGGGATCGTGGGACTTAATCCCAGACTTAATCCCGGGCTTAGTCTGGATTTTTTCGCCAGCGTCTGAGAAAGCAAATTATCACCGCACTCCCTTCTGTCCAGCTATAAAAAATGCAGATTTAGGCCACTGCAGTTTTTAGTCGGCCCTTCCGATGATGCCCTCCAAGGCCGATGCCTTTTGCAATGTCCCGCCTGAGCTTTGCGTAATTGGGCGCCACCATGGGGTAATTCAAAGGCAAACCCCATCTCTCGCGGTACTGTTCTGGCGTCATGTTATACGTTGTCTTAAGGTGGCGCTTGAGCATCTTTAATTGAAGTCCATCTTCCAGACAAATGATGTGGTCCGAAGTGATTGAGTTTTCTATCGGCACAGCTGGCTCTGAACGAGAGGCGAGACAAAATGTTTGCTTTGAATTCAAATGAGTGAGACTTTGATGGATCTGCTGAATAAAGGCCGGAAGACTTTCTTGTTCCATTTTATGCTTAGAAACATAAGCCGCCACGATTTCAGTGGTCATTGCTATAATTCCTAAAGATTCATTTGTGTCCATCATTTTGTATCTTTCGTTTTTATTAATAATAGGCCTATCTATATTGCATGCAAAAGATAGCAGCAACTGTTTTTTTTGGGTGACACCAAAATCTAGCAGCATTCCGTTATGCATTGATTCGTGCTTGTTTTATCTAAGGACGAATCTCTCCTTTATCTACTGTCCACTTTTGGGGGGGGGCAGTATACCACTAAAAGCCAGATCAATTTTAAGGATGTTTTGGATTAGTAAGTATTTCTCAGTTTTTTCATATATCACCTTTTTTGCTCCCCCTTCACCTTGCCTGAGCATCAATTTTTTTTATCTTTATAGAAATTCTTGTGATATGAGGAGAATCATGTGGAAAGCGCGCTTGTGCAATATTGAGGGCTTGCTTTAAAAAAACAATAGACTGTCCTCGAAGACTTTTGGACAGGAGAATTTCTCCTCTGCTCATTGCACAAGTGGATTTTTTTAGAAAGAGGTCTGATAAGGACTCTGCGCACGAATAAACCGCAGTATGATCATTTTGCTGCAATATTTTTAGAGCTTTTCTTAAGAGGTTTTCAGATTTTTCCATCTTACCTTGAAGAAGATAAGCGTCTCCAAGGTCTTTCAAAGTTTCAGCAACCGTTAGATGAAGTTCTCCGTAATTTCTTTGATAAATTGATAAACTCTGTTCTAAACAAGCCTTAGCTTTTTCATAATCTCCTAATTTTGCATAAAGATTCCCTAGCTCTCTTAGAGGCCAAGCAATATAAATATAATTATCATGAAAATGTTTGTTATAAATCCTAAGAAGCTGATCAAACAAAATATTAATTTTCTCATCATATTTAGAAGTATGAAGAGATTCACAATGAGCCAAAATCCAAGAAGATCCCACTTGATCAGGAAGCGTTAATGCATTGATTTTAAAGGATTGCTCAAATGCACCTTTCGCTTTTTCATAATTGCCCAGTTTTGTATAAACTACACCTAAGTGATCTAAAAAAGACCATCCAACGTCAAAATGATTATCTCCACGTTCTTCTTTAAAAGTGGCCAGGCTCATTTCCAAGGTGCTCTTTGCTCTTTCATAATACCCTGATTCTTTATCAAGAATTCCTAGCTGCCCAGATGCCCAAGCATTGTAATGTTTGTTTTCAGGGAAGTTCTCTTTATGGATCTTCAGACCTTCCTGAAATAAATTTTGGGCAACTCTATAATTTCCTAAAAATCTTTCGAGAATTCCCAAATAAACTAGAAAATATGCATGCATGAGGCTTTCTTTTGGGTGCTGTTTTTTATAAATGCTCAGGCTCTTTTCTGTTAATATTTTAGCTTTTCCATAGTCCCCAAGGTCTCTAAAAACATTGCCTAAGAACCCTATAAACATAGCACTTCGAGTAGGCTCTATTTCGTGTAATTTATTTGAATCCAAAAGACTTTCTTCGAGATATTTTTTGGCTTTTATGCAATCACCATAAAAATAATAAATAACACCTAATGCGCCCTGTATGATTCTGCGTGTATCAATCGGTAATAATTTTTTATGTTTTAAAAAAGCTTCGCAATGTTTAATAAAAGAATTCATTTTAACTAAATCTATTTCTTTTATTGCGCCATCTATGTAGTTTACTAATTTTTTTGAAATATATTTTATTAGTTCTTTGTTTTTTTCTAGGCCCAGTTTTTCTGTAAGGTAAGCTAGGCTAATGTTTTGAGTGCTACGATGCATTGAAATGGGAGCGCTTAATAAGAATGAAGATGAGGAGTCACTTGTAACAAGGGAATACTTTTTTAATTTAAAAATAAAATCATTAACAACATTTTCATTCTTTAAATCACTTAATAAATCTCCGGGTATTTTTTGAGAATCGAGCAAGCTAATCAAAAGCAAGACATCTTCAAAGTCTTTGTGTTCATCTAAAATATTCTGCAAAGACAATGTAATAATATTATATCGCGTTTGAGTATATTCTCCCGTTTCATGCAAGATATCTTCTTGCATGCTTGAAAAATCCTTAGTGGGGCGGAGTAGGTTTTCTAAGTAGGTGACGTATGGTGTGCTGGTAACCTTTATATAATAAGCTGCAAGAGAAACATCCAAAGGAAAGGGGGGAATGTTTTCTACAAAATTTTTTGCTTCTCTAATTTGAGCATCTGAAAAAGAAGATTGGTTTTTATTTGTCATGATTTGCATAAAAAGGTTAAGCTTTTGATGAGAGCTTAACTCACCAACCGGAAGAACGTAACTAATGTACTTATTGTGTGCAATGTTGCCGTCTCGTGTTGTTAAGATGACCTTTCCTAAACCCCATGTGTTAGGGTCATGAGGAAAATGCTTGTGAATATCTACAAACGTCTCAACATTGTCATATATTAAAATCCAGTTTATTGTTGACTTCAACCGTTCTTTCACGAATTGGATAATTCTGTCCTCTTTTGCTGTGAGATCTTTGATTTCTCGAAGCCCTCTTAAAGCTCTTTGGTCACTCTCTGCTCTTGCAAGAACCTGAGCTAACTGCTCAAATGATGCGTTCAGACTTTCGCGCGTTTCTGCATTAATTTCCCATATGGAACTTGCCTTTTGCGTTAACGCATACTGACGCGCAAGAGTTGTTTTTCCTGCCCCCCCTGGCCCCACAAGAGCTACAGTTTGAATTCCATCTTGCTCTTTAAGCTTATTCTTAATTTGATCAATAAGTTCAGGCCGATCAAGGCAAACAGCTTTCGTGGGAATGATCAAGTCCGATTTAAAAGATGCAACCTTATAGCTATGACTCCAATGAATCGCCAACAATCCCCCGATTATGAGCCCAACAATAAGAAATGAAATTAAAAGATAAGACTTT
>CAZSAH010000050.1:0-11878 GCA_964605015.1 uncultured Alphaproteobacteria bacterium
TACCTTAGCCACATCTGTTGATGACCTTGACATGAACATCACCCACATTTTGCGGGGGGAAGATCATGTCACAAACACAGCCGTTCAAATTCAAATTATGGAGGCCTTGCAGACCGCTCCCCATTCTATCCAATTTGGCCATTTAGCTCTTATCTCTGGTTCCAAAGGAGAAGGCCTTTCTAAACGACAAGGGAGTTTGAGTCTTGTGGAGCTTCGTGAAGACGGGCTGGAACCCATGGCCATTAACAGCTTACTTGCAAAACTGGGAACCTCTGATCCCATAATGCCCCATATTAGTTTAGAAGGTGTTTTAGCAGACTTTGATATCCATCGCTTTGGAAGGGCCTCCCCCCGCTTAGATCCTGAGGATTTATGGCAAATAAACATGAGAATTCTCCAATCTCTTCCTTTTGAATATATTAGCCCCCGTCTTGAATTTATGGGAATCAACGGCGCCACCCCCGCTTTTTGGGCGCTTGTTCAAAAAAATATAGAAAAGTTTCAAGATGTTAGGAAATGGGAAGTCATTTGCTATGGTCACAAATCTTTTCTTGTTGAAAACACAGGCTTATTAGAAGTTGCCGAACATTTTTTGCCCCCAGAACCGTGGGATGAAAGCACTTTTTCGACATGGATGGGCGCGGTTAAAACAGAAACGGGTCTTAAAGGGAAAGAGCTTTTCATGCCAATTCGCCAAGCCTTAACGGGACAAGATCACGGCCCTGAATTAAAAGACTTGATTCTCTTAATGGGGCGCTCCAAGGTATTGAATCGACTTCAAACGGCAAAGGGCTAAGGAAAAATGCCACTCATTCTCTACAATACGCTCACCCGTCGACAAGAGGCTTTTCTGCCCTTAGATCCTCATAATGTGCGCCTTTATTTGTGTGGTCCAACGGTTTATGACTTTGCTCACATTGGAAACGCACGTCCTCCCGTCATTTTTGATGTCTTAAATCGACTGTTGCGGCATCTGTATCCAATGGTCACCTTTGTTCGAAATATTACAGATATTGATGATAAAATCATCAAGGCGGCCTTTGACAATAAGGAAAACATTTCTGAGTTGACGCAAAGAACGACGCGTTACTTTCAAGATGATATGAAAGCTTTGGGAAATATCCCACCTGATGTAGAGCCGCTTGCAACCCAGCATGTGGGCGAAATGATTGATATCATTACAACCCTTGTTGACAAAGGTCATGCTTATGAAAGCAAAGGCCATGTCTTGTTTTCTGTCAAAAGTTTCCCGTCCTATGGTCAACTGTCGCGCTGTAATCATGATGATATGATCGCAGGCGCGCGGGTAGAGGTTGCGCCTTACAAAAGGGATGCGGAAGATTTCATTCTTTGGAAGCCGTCTCCTGAAGATTTTCCAGGGTGGGACAGCCCCTGGGGATATGGGCGACCCGGGTGGCATATTGAATGCTCCGCCATGGCTTCTAAATATTTGGGAGAAACCTTCGACATCCATGGGGGCGGCCACGACCTTATTTTCCCTCATCATGAAAATGAAATGGCTCAGAGCCAAGCCTGTTTTGGCCTCCAAACCTTTGCACGTCTATGGTTGCATAACGGAATGTTGACAGTGAACGGAGAGAAGATGTCCAAGTCCCTGGGCAATTTTATTACCGTCCACCAGCTCCTGGAAAAAATGCCTGGCGAAATCATTCGCTTTGTTCTTTTGTCGTCCCATTATCGTCAGCCCTTGGATTGGACGGACCAAGCTGCCCACCAAGCCCGGCAAAGCCTTGATCGTCTCTATAATGCCTTAAGGGGACGCGAGATCAGCGAAAACGCTTCTGTGTATGAACCTATTAAGCTGGCTCTAGAGGATGATCTGAACACACCCCTTGCCATTGCGGGCCTCCATGAGGTTGCAACATCTCTTCACAAAGCTTCAAGTGATGCTGAAAAAAACAAGTGGGCATCTACCTTAAAGGCAAGCGGAGCCTGGCTTGGATTGTTGCAACAAGATCCAGAAGCGTGGTTTAAGCGCAACACAGGATGTGAAGAAAAGACAATTTTAGCCGCTATTGATGCCCGTAATCATGCGCGTGCCACTAAAGATTTCAAAGAAGCCGATCGACTACGGGATGATCTTCTAGCACAAGGTATTCTTCTAGAAGATGGTCCGCACGGAACAACTTGGCGTCAACAATAAATGAGGGTTTGTGACGAAAACTACATTAACGATTATTCTTGTTGAGCCCCAGCTCGGCCAAAATATTGGTGCTGTGGCAAGAGCCATGTTAAATTTTGGCCTCTTGAATTTACGGCTTGTACGTCCCCGAGATGGGTGGCCAAATCCAACTGCCATTGCTCCTGCTGCAGGAGCGGATCAAATCCTCGAAAATGTTCAAGTGTTTCCCTCTACGTCTGCCGCGATTTGGGATTTAAATCGTGTTTTTGCGACCTCTGCCCGTCCTCATGACATGATTAAATCCATCTATACTCCTGACGCTGCGATGGAATCCCTCGCCTTAACGGCCAGAGACAACCAAAAAGTAGGGGTTTTGTTTGGAGGAGAGCGGTGTGGCCTTCTCAGCGAAGATATCGCTTTATGTGAAGCCCTTATTAAAATTCCAACGAACCTTGCCTTTCCGTCCCTTAATTTAGCCCATGCTGTTGTTCTTGTGGCCTATGAATGGCTGAGCCAAATAACCTCAGCTCCTCCGCAAGTTTTTAGAACAGGCCGCACACACCTTGCCACACGAGAAAGTCTTGAAAACTTTTTCATCCATTTAGAGCAAGAGCTCGACAAGTCGGGATTTTTGCGACACCAGAAAAAACGCCCCACCATGGTGCGCAATATTCGTAATATTTTTCAAAGAGCCCACTTAACTGAGCAAGAAATCCGCACCTTGCGAGGAATTGTTAGGAGTTTGGGGGAACAGACTTACGTTTCAAAAAATACGATTGACAGGGCTTTGGAATTAGAGCTAGAGCTAGATAAGTTAAAAATTAGTTAAAATTACGTCATCGTTTTTTAAAAAGGTGTTGCAAGAGATATTTCGTCACTGTCTTTCCGACAAGGTCTGAGTGATAAGTTTTTTATAAAAGCATTACATGCTTTTGCTGTTTCTTCCTCATCAAAAGACAAGAATTATCCATTAAAGAGTAATAGGTTGATTTATATGAAAAAATTTGCATTTATCCTTGGTGTCACAAGTTGTTTAGTAGATGCTAGCTTAGCCTATGCTAAGGTTACCCCAGACAGAGATCTGATCCCCCTCAGATCAACAAGAGCCCGCCCCCTTGAAAAGAGGGTTGTTCAGCCACGAAAACAGATAACGGCGCAACGAGCGGCGCACTTAACCCAACTAAAGAAACAAGGGCTCTTGAAGCGACCCTTTCGTTTGCAAAGAAAATCAATAAACAAGCCGTTTGCTAAAAGATTACGGCGACGTCTTCCTGTTAAATTTTTGCCGAGTGTATTGGTCACGACGTTCACAGCGTCGATAAATAAGAAAAATTTCACCCTTACCCTGTGTCGCCGTTTATATGCAAGGATACCGCAGGGTTATATGCTCCTCACTGCAGCAGCCCGTGCAGCAGAGGCTCGAAAAGCGGCTGCCAGGGTTGCGCATGAAATAAAGGCGCGCAAGGCAGCAGAAGCCAATGCTGCACGTGAACAAGCCGCTCGTGAAGCAGAGGCGCGTAAGGCAGCAGAAGAAGCCAACGCTACACGTCAAGCACAGGCCAAGGCTGAAGCGGATGCTGTTCTTGAAAAAACCGCAGCAGAGGCTGCTCATAACGCACAAATCAGAGCTGAAGCAGCGGCTGTTCTTGAAAAAGCTGCAGCAGAGGCTGCTCATAACGCACAAATCAGAGCTGAAGCAGATGCGGCTCGTGAAGTAGAAGCTCGTAAAAAAGCAGAAGAAGCTGCCGCTCGTGAAAAGGCCACAGCAGAAGCTGCTCATGAAGCACAGGCTAAGGCTGCCGCTGAGGCTGCTCGTGAAGCACTAGCCAAGGCTACCCGTGAAGCAGACGCTCTCAAAGCAGAAACCAAAGCCGCTCTTCAAGAAAAAGAAGAAGCCGCCATTCGTGAAACAAAGGCCAAAGCTGATGCAAAAGAAGCTGCAGCAACTCTTAGAGCGGAAAAAGTCACGGCTGAACAAGCGGCTCATGAAGCAAGAGACGAAATAGCTCGTATGAAGACTGAAGCAGCCGCAGATGTACTCCAAGCCCAAGCCAAGGCTGAAGAAGATACTCGTCACGCAGAGGCTCTTAAAGCAACGGCAGAAGCACTTGCTCGTGACGCAAAAGCCGCAGCAGAGGCTGCTCATAACGCACAAATCAGAGCTGAAGCAGATGCGGCTCGTGAAAAAGCCACAGCAGAGGCTGCACGTCAAGCCCAAGTCAGGGCTGCCGCAGATGCCGCTCGTGAAGTAGAAGCTCGTAAAAAAGCAGAAGAAGCTGCTCGCCAAGAAGCAGCTCACAGAGTAGCTGAAGTAGCAGCAGTCGTACGTCAAGCCAAAGACGCCGAAGAGGCTCGCCAAGAAGCTGTCCGTAATGCCCAAGCCGCAGCAGAGACAACTGCTCTTGCAAACGCTGCGCATAAAAAGGCTGAAGCAGAGGCTCATGAAGCAAATGCTCTTAAAGCAACAGCAGAAGCACTTGCTCGTGAAGCAGAAACCAAGGCAAGAGAAGATGCAGCGGCCCATGAAAAGGCCATGGCAGCCGCTCTTCAAGAAAAAGAAGAAGCTGCTCGTAAAGCAAGCGACGAAATAGCTCGTGTAAAAGCCACAGCAGAGGCTGCTGCACGCCAAGCAGAAGAGGCGGCTGCTGCTCTTAGAGAAGCAAAAGCTGCAGCAGAAGTTGCACGTCAGGCCCAAACCAAGGCTGAAGAAGCAGCTCTTAAAGCAAAAGAGGAGGTAACTCGTGAAAAAGCTGCTCGTGAAAAAGCAGAAGAAATAGCTCGTGCAACCGAAGAAGCTGGGCGAAACATGTATTATGGCCTTACAGCCAAGCTCTCCCCAGGCGTTTATACCTCACCAACTTCTTATGCCCTACCGACAGCACGCACTCTAGAGAATGACATGGCAGCAGCGCTTCAACTCGATGACTCAGATAAAGAAAACACCGCATCTTTCCGACAACGCTCTTTTTCTTTACCATTACAACGGGTTGATGCTCTCAGAGCAGCCGCTCATCAAGTGGGGGCTCGTAGAGTAGCGACAGCTACACCTACACCTCGAACAGAAAAAACTCCGACTAAAGTGGACCGCCATTTTGCAGACATATCTGGCATAGACAACAACGAAATAGGCAGCCCTCAGGACGAATCTTTCAAGGGAGATTTTTCACCTATTGCTAGAGTTTCTTCAAGATCCCTAAGACCTGTAAGCAAAGGGGGCATGGAAAACCAGCGTCTGGAAAGTCCTGCCGTTTCAGCGCGAGTGCTTCATCAAAGTGTGAATGAATCTTTTGGTCCAGCGCATCCAGCGCGTGCAAGCACAGGGGATACCTCTATCGGTGGGTTTCCTTCGTTGCATGAAACCACAGGGGATACTACTATTGGCGAAACTCCTTTGCTACATGTAAGCAACGAGGAGATTCCTATAGCTATTGAAACAGGAAACGCAAGCGAGAGTCCTCTCACAAGAACCCCCCTCAAGTCTGCAAACGGAAGCTTTATGTCTGAAGCTCAGAGCCATGCTAAAAACGCAAAACAGACGACTAATGCTAAAAGCGCAACACAGACTGATGATCAAGGAGAAAACAAGGAAAACACACCCATACCCCTTTAAATCAACTTGATTTTAAACAATGCACAGGATATGGTTTGGGTGATTTTAAGCTTTTGAGTTTTTTGTAATAAATTATTTATAGTAGGTGAGTTGTATGTTTCAAATTTCTTTAAGAAAAACCCTTTTTTTGATGACGTTATGGGTAGGGTTGTTTTCTCTTTTTCCCCACAATCAAGCGTTTTGTATGGACTGGTGTTGTTGCTGTTTCGCCAAGGGAACCCCCCTTAGAGCTCCTTCTGAAGCAGATTCCCTTGTCAATTCTGTTGTTCAAGATGGAAAGACCACCCCCCCTCTCGTGATTACTGAGAAAGAGGAAGATCCCCTTCCTCTCCAAAAACCAGCCTCTCCTCCTTCAGGATCAATAGAGGTGACAATGGAGAGTCCCGGTTTCACCTGGCCCCCTTCTGATATTACAGTCGTGCGGCATACGGATCAAGGAACAGTGTGGAAGAGCTCAGAGACAACATTTGGTAGTGAGAACCATCCACCACAGTTTCTCGATGGAGCGGGGACGCAGAACAAACGTTTAGCTAAGAAATTTTCAAGTCAGGACGTAGAGTGGAAAATTTTTCCCCAAAATTCTGATGAATACACCGACTATAAAAGAGTTGTTGTACAGCGCTGTGAACAAGACATAAAAACAACAGTGGCTTCTTTTTTACAAGAAGTAGAAACGCAATGGAAAGCTGATCCATCCTCTTTGTCTTTCGCCTTTTTCACTTCAGGAAAGTATTATTATTATTTTGCAAAGCAAGACTCTAAAAAAGTCATGTATATTCAAATGCCTAATAAGGATGATCCAGACTCTACGACAATCTCCACCCGCACTGCAATGTCAAAAAGACCAGAAAGCCGCACCCCAAGCTCAAGAACACCCTCAAAAACGCCAGGAAAAGTCACGAGACAAGTTCCACCCCTGCCATCAGGAGTGGGCACTCCAGACGCTAATCATAGGCGGTAGGCTCGCAAACTCCCTCTTGAGGGAGTTTTTCATAGATTTCTGAGCCGGGGTTGGGTATATATTCAGTGAGAGAATGACAAACTTCCCGGTTGGCTCCGTTTTGTTATATGTGACAAAATGGAGGGGATTTGACACAGATGAGGTGAGCTTTGCAATGGCCTCACATGATTTAAGTATCGTATTATAGGCAGAAACCCGTGATAACACTTCTTAAAAAATCCCTACTATACTCATTATACTTGAAGTTGTCTTATTCTCGGTTGTCATCCCCGCGAAAGCGGGGATCCAGAGAAAATCTACTCCAACTGGATCCCCGCTTTCGCGGGGATGACAATTGGGAAAAATGCAATAAGGCCCTTTCAATTCATTGGGATATATCCTCTTCCGCAAAGCTTTTTGCCTGCTTTTTTGCCATGATCATTGCTATCCGGCTGATAGCGGCCTTTTTCCTTCCCGTTCTTGACCCTTCAGAAGCCCGGTATGCAGAAATTGCGCGCAAGCTTTTAGAAACGGGCGATTGGATCACCTTATTTCATGATTATGGTGTTCCTTTTTGGGCCAAGCCCCCCCTGTCGAGTTGGATCTCCGCCAGTGGCATGGCTCTTTTCGGTGTGAATGGCTTTGGCGCCAGATTTCCCGTTCTTTTGCTCTCGCTCGCTCTTGTGTGGCTTATTATGAATCTAGCCACCACCCGGCGCCAGGCAGGACTCTCTGCTGTCAGTGCCCTGGTTCTTTTGACAGGTGTTCTTTTTTACATCGCAAGCGCTGCTGTCATGACAGACATGACGCTTACCTTTGGAACGACCTTATCCATGGTGGCCTTTTGGCATGCTATGAAGGAAGACGGGCTGCTGTGGAAATATCTCTTCTTTGTAGGCCTTGCCATTGGGGTGTTGGGGAAGGGCCCCATTGCTTTAATACTGACGGGGTTTCCCATTTCTTTATGGACACTCAGTACCTTGCGCCTCAAACAAGTTTGGCAAAAGCTTCCCTGGATTTCCGGCACTCTTCTGATGGTCGGGATTGCGGCGCCTTGGCATATTTTGGCTGAGCTTAAAACGCCTGGATTCCTTCACTATTATATTATAGGGGAACACTTTAATCGTTTTTTTGTGAAAGGGTGGACGGGTGACCTCTACGGACATGCCCATGCGGAACCTCTCGGATTTATCTGGGTTTTTTGGGCACTCGCCACCCTTCCTTGGTCTCTCTGGCTGATTGGAATCATAAACAGCGCGCGCGTGCGTGCGTGGCGTACTCTCTTTACCAGTGAGGACGGGTGGGTCCTTTATTTACTCTTATGGACCCTCTCCCCCCTTTTGATCTTTACCTTGTCCCGGAATATCATTTGGACCTATCCCCTGCCAGGCATCCCCGCTTTTGCCTTATTAATGGGGCATTTTTTACTGCCCATAATCAGTCCCTCCCTGTGGCTCAGGCGTGCGTTTTTTGCGTCCGTTTGCGTCACCCCCTGTGTCATGTTCTTCATCACTCTTTACTCTCAGTTTGTTCCAGAAGCGCTTAATAATCAACAGCGACTTGTGCAGTCTTTCATGGAAACATATAAAGACAGGTCCCTTGTTTATTACTGTCCTAATTGTTATTCAGCAGAATTTTATTCACATGGGCACTTCACTCTTGTTCGGAATGCGGCGGCCTTGCAGAAAACGCTAGAGGATGAGGAAGATGTTTTTGTGGCCATTCGGATCAGAAAATTTAATGACCTTCCTCAACACATGCGTGACAAGTTCGAAATAGTACAGCATTATGGCAAAACCCTATTATTGCAGAAGGTCTCGCAAAATGCCTCATAAGCCTCTTTCCAGGCCCCACAACCCTCTCTTTTCTTTTATCGTTCCCGCGTATAGGGAAGAAAAAAACATTTCAAATTTCCTTCTCTCTTTGAAAGAGGCCCTTGATGGTCTTTCAATTCGGTATGAAATCATTGTCATTGATGATGGAAGTCCTGACAACACAGCACAGCTAATTCTGGAGACGGCTCAAAAAATCCCCCTGAAATGCATTTTGTTTGCTCGTAACTTCGGCAAAGAACAAGCCTTGACGGCTGGGTTAAAACACGCCTCTGGGGATGCAGCTATCCTCATTGATGCTGATTTTCAGCACCCTTTCCAAACCATTCAAGACTTCATAAGCCATTGGCACCAGGGCTATGACATGATCTATGGAATCCGTATGGACAGGGGCCATGATGGGTATGCTAGACGTTCCTTTACGTACCTTTTTTACAAGATTCTCACCTGGATTGCGAAGATCCCTATCGAACCTAATGCGGGTGATTTCCGCTTGATTGATCGCAAGGCGATTGATGCTCTTAATGCCCTTCCTGAACGCACACGGTTTATGAAGGGGCTTTACGCCTGGGTAGGCTTTAAAAGTATCGGGATCCCCTTTGAGGTCACCCAGCGCCAAGCGGGAAAGTCTAGCTATAACCTAAGCAAACTGTCCAATTTGGCGGTGATCGGTCTGACGTCATTTTCCACCTTACCTCTTCGGCTTTTAATGTTTATAGGGGTTTTGACATCCTGCGTTGCCTTGTCCTATGGGTCTTGGATTGTGATGCGTACCCTTTTGTTTGGGGCGGACCTGCCCGGATGGTCAACGCTTGTTGCTGCCATTCTCTTTTTAGGAGGGATTCAACTCATTGCAATGGGGCTTTTGGGAGAGTACATCGGTCATATTTTTACAGAAGTAAAGAATCGGCCCCATTACATCGTCGCTGAGGTCTATGATTCTACAGATTCACAGCAACAGCGTACCCATGCTTAAAAGGCAATTCCTTCGCTTTGGCCTTGTTGGGGTGGCCGCCCTTAGCGTTCACTTGCTTTTCGTCATGCTGCTCGTCAGGACATGTGATTTTCCTCCCTTGGGTGCCAATATATGTGGGTTTCTGCTTGCATTTCAGGTTAGCTATTGGGGTCATTATAAATGGACGTTTACAGCGGACCATGTCTCTCACAAAAGAGCTGTCACTCGTTTTTTCACCATTGCCGTCTCAAGCTTTTGCCTTAATGAGCTTCTTTACGCCATCCTACTGCATTTTACACCTTTACCCTATGATGTCGCCCTCTTGATGGTGTTGATTTTTATCTCAGGTCTGACCTTTGTTTTGTCTAAATTTTGGGCTTTTCGCTGAGGCTGGAGAAACGATGACCAAAACGATCATTTTATGTGCGGACGATTTTGGGCAAGATCCTCACATTAGCCAGGCTATTTTAACCCTCATAAAGAATAAACGGCTGTCTGCAACAAGTTGTATGACAACAGAAGATGATTGGGCGTCCCATGGCCCTGCGCTTAAAGCTTTCCAGGCTTCTCTTGATATTGGAGTTCACTTTAATTTAACCCATGGGAAAGACAGTCATGTTCGCTCTGTGAACACCTGGCTTTTGCGGTCTCTTACGCGACACATAGATAAGGCGTTTATTGAGCGGGCACTCCATGCACAACTCGATCGTTTTGAGGATGTCATGGGGTGCTCTCCCGACTTTATTGATGGCCACCAGCACATCCATAGTTTTCCCCTCATCAGAGATGTGGTGATAAAGGTGATAAGGGAACGCTTTTCTTCTCAACAACCTTATGTCCGCACGTTCAGCCCCTTGCTTACTGGGGCTGATTGCCCAATTAAGGCTTTTGTTCTTAAGGGCATGTCTTCTGGATTTTCTCACGCTTTAGAGCATCAAGGACTCAAGCATAACACGCAATTTGGGGGACTCTACAGCCTGAAGGCTGAGGCCCCCTATAGGGACTTCATGACCTGTTGGTTACGCCAAGCCTCCTCAGGGACGCTTATCATGTGCCATCCGGGTCTAAAGCCCACTCTCCCCACCGTTGATCCTATTCAAGCTGCACGGGTGGAAGAATACGCATATCTTGCGAGTGAGGCTTTCTTAGAGGACTGCGCTCACTCCAACGTTGTGCTGGGACGGTTTGACTAGGCCGCCAGGACTGAAAATCATCAAGGAGATGTTAAAACCCTCCTCCCCTATAGGGGAAGGAGGGTGGCTTCATACGCGTTTAAGAAGCTGTCGCGGTTGTTTTCCCAGAAGCGGGAGCAGTTTCTTTCAGCATTTTGTCCAGCTCATCAGCTTTCACATACCCAGGAACAACTTTGGTTTCTCCTATAATTAATGTGGGAGTCCCCGTGATCCCAAGGATCTTTGAGAGATCAAGAACGGCGTCGACTTTTGCTTGGATTTCTTTGCTTTTCATATCATCTTTAAGCTTTTTGGAGTCAATCCCAAGAGAGCTGGCCACTTTTAAAAGCTGCTTTTGCGTTAAGGGCTTCTTAGACTCAAAGATAGCCTTTTGAAGCGGTTCATACTTATTCTGTTCTTTTGCCGCAAACATAGCTTTCACTGCCATCACAGAGTTGTCCCCCATAATAGGGAGGTCCTTGAAAATAATCTTAACGTCTTTGTTGGTAGCCAAGAGCGTTATGAGT
Source organism: uncultured Alphaproteobacteria bacterium (assembly GCA_964605015.1). Taxonomy (GTDB): domain Bacteria; phylum Pseudomonadota; class Alphaproteobacteria; order UBA9655; family UBA9655; genus UBA9655. Next base: position 11,180 of record CAZSAH010000050.1, read on the forward strand.
TCTGCATGGAATTTTTTGCAATATCCGCAGTAGGGGTCCATGAACACCACCAAAGATTGCTTTCCTTCAGCATTTCCTGAAACAGGATCGGCTGCTGATTTAAAGATTTTATCTTTGTTATCAGCCACAGCTTTTTCCATTTTTGCAGCTGCTTCTTTTTGTTGTTTTTCCATTCCTGCTTGCATAGCGGCCATGATCACATCGGGATTTTTTTTCAAATACTCGCCGATTATGTTGTCCATTTCCGTTAATTGAGCTGGCGTAAAGTTGGAAGAGCCTTGAGGCGCCGCTGCGGTGGCTGGCTCTTTGGCTGGCGAAGAATTTTCAGCAAACGCGCCACTTGTAAGTCCTAAAGCCGCAAAAGATAGCATCCCTAAATAAATTTTTTTCATTTTTCTTCTCCTTTATTGTTGATAAGAAAGCATACCTAATTTTTATAGGCTTTACAAGAGGTTCTATTGCATCTGTAAAGAAGATGAGAAAAGAGTTCTCTCCCCTGTGGCAAACTCTCTGCAGTCTTTTGTCATTTTATATTTATACTTTATAACAAATTTTCTCCAAAATCAAATATTGCGATTGGCCATTTGACGCTTTTTTTAAATTATAATAATTGACATCTCATAATAATTGTCATCCCCGCGAAAGCGGGGATCCAGTAAAAACAACGCATTCCGTAGGAATGCAACCTTTTTAACTTTA
>CAZSAH010000051.1:0-11466 GCA_964605015.1 uncultured Alphaproteobacteria bacterium
CTAGAAATCCTTTGTTTTCGTTAGAAAACATTAGGATTTCTTCATCGGGGATCTTATCCGCAATGAACAAGATCCCCGATCAAGAAGTTCTAGGATTTGCTTTGCAAATCAAGAACTTCTAAGCCGGGGATGACAAGTAAAGAGGATGACAAGCATTGAAAGACAACAAGTATTACGAGGATGACGGGTATAATAATAAATACACCAGAATGGCCAATCGGAAAGTTTGACTCTAGAAAAAAACTGTTATAAAGTATAAATATAAAATGGCTTAAGTCTGCAAGGCACTTGCCAGGGATCCTACTCCCCCTCTTCCCTATCTTTTTTGGCTTTGATGGATTGAAGAAGACGCTCAATCCGTTCCGCTTCATCAAAGGATCGGTCAGCGTGAAACACAAGCCGTGGGGTGACGCGAATTTTTAAGGCATGAGCGACTTCTTTCCTAAAATACCAGGCTTTCTCTTTCAAAGCAGATAAAATTTCAGGGAGATGCTGGCCGCCAAGGGGCATCACGTAAATACTTGCGTGTTGGAAATCTGGACTGATCTGCACTTCTGTCACTGTGATCGGTGTGTTATCTAAAAGAGGCTCCCCACATTGGCCGCGGGCGAGGGTTTCTGCTAGTACATGGCGAACTTCTTCGCCAACGCGTCGTTGACGTTGGGTGGGGGGCTTTGATGTCATTTATTCCAGTGTTCGTGCGATTTCTTCAACTTCAAAGCATTCGATCGTATCGCCGACTTTGATATCATTATAATTTTCAAAGGCCATTCCACATTCATAGCCTTCCCGTACGTCTTTCACTTCATCCTTAAAGCGCTTGAGCGTTTTGAGGCTGCCTTCATGAATGACGATGTTATCGCGCAGAAGCCGCACTTTGGCTCCCCGTTTGACGAGCCCTTCTGTGACCATACAGCCCGCAATCTTGCCAACTTTTGAGATGGAAAAGACTTCTCGGATCGTGGCAGCTCCCAGGTATTTTTCTCGCAAAGTCGGGGCCAACAGACCCCCAAGGGCGGCCTTTATATCGTCCACAACGTCGTAAATAATGGAATAATAGCGGATGTCCACCCCATCCCGGCGGGCTGCTTCCCGCGCTTGAGGATTTGCACGCACATTAAAGCCAACAATCATCGCATGAGACGCATGAGCAAGGGTGACATCACTTTCTGTAATTTCACCGACGGCGGCATGGAGAAGGTTAACCTTTACTTCCTCTGTGGCAAGCTTTGCAAGGCTCCCACTAATAGCTTCCATAGAGCCCTGAACATCAGATTTAATGATAAGGGGGAGGTCTTTGATTTCCCCTGCTGCGATCAGGGAGAACATTTGCTCCATACTTCCACGGGCAGAAAGGGCCGATTTTGCCTCACGAATGCGACGTTGGCGGAATTCAGAGATTTCGCGAACCTGATTTTCGTTGTTTGTGACGACAAAGTCATCACCGGCTAAGGGAGCGCCATTGAAGCCTAAGACTTCAACAGGAACAGAAGGTCCGGCCTCAGTGATATGGTTTCCTCTGTCATCGACAAGGGCGCGGACACGCCCATATTCAGCGCCAGCCACAAAGAGATCGCCCACCTTTAAGGTTCCCTTTTGAACAAGGACGGTGGCCACAATACCACGCCCGCGTTCAAGTTTGGCTTCAATAATGACGCCTTCCGCATGCCGGTTCGGATTGGCCTTAAGATCGAGAATTTCTGCTTGAAGGAGAATTGTTTCTTCAAGTTTGTCTAAGTTTGTGCCTTGCTTTGCGGAAACTTCTACATCAAGAATGTCTCCCCCAACTTTTTCAAGGAAAATTTCATGTTGCATAAGCATATTGCGGACACGTTCAGGATCAGCGCCAGGTTTGTCAATTTTGTTAATGGCAACAATGATGGGGACATTGGCAGCCTTAGCATGGCGAATAGCCTCAATCGTTTGATCCTTCACCCCATCATCAGCCGCCACCACAAGGACGACGATGTCGGTGGCGTTGGCGCCTCGTGCACGCATTTCTGTAAAGGCCGCGTGCCCTGGCGTATCAATAAATGTAATCTTATCTCCTGAATGGAGAACAACTTGGTAGGCCCCGATATGTTGGGTGATTCCACCGGCTTCTCCTGCCACGACATCCGTTTTGCGCAGTGCATCGAGAAGAGAGGTTTTTCCATGGTCCACGTGTCCCATGACGGTAACGACAGGAGGACGGGGGTTCATTTGGGCTTCGTCGTCTTCTTTAAGATGAAGACCAATTTCAATATCTGATTCAGCGACTCTTTTAACTTGATGACCAAATTCAGTCGCGATAAGTTCTGCCGTATCCGCATCAATGGACTGGGTAATCGTCGCCATGACGCCCATTTTCATCAAGACTTTGATGACATCAGCGCCTCGTTCAGCAAGACGACTTGCCAACTCTTGGACGGTAATAACTTCAGGAATGATGACTTCGCGAATGACTTTTTGTTGGGGAGCTTCGAGCCCAGCCATCTTGCGTTTTTCACGCTGCCGTCGCATGGATGCAAGGCTGCGCCCCGGTTTGTCTTCATCTCCGCGTAAGGCTTGAACGATGGTGAGCTTTCCACTGCGCCGACGGGGTTCGAGTCTTTTTGTGAGAGGAACCCTAGTCTTATCATCGCCCTTGCCCCGGCGAGCGGCATCTTCTTCATCAGCATAAGAAGAATAAACAGTTTTCTTCTTATAGGCCCCTTCTTCTGCTGATTTAATATCCGGCTCTGTTTCGGCAGGGGACGGTTCTGCTGGAGAAGGCGTTTTTTGTTCTTGCTCTTCTGCTTTCAAACGAGCTTGTTCTTCAAGGGCTTCTAGGCGGTTGCGTTCTGACTCCACCGCTTGCGTTTTCATGGTTCCATGAAGCGCTTTGAGCCTTTCTTCAACTTCCTTAGAGGTGAGCCCTGCCGTATTCGGCTTTTCTTGGGAAAGCTTTCCAGCCACCCCTTGTTGTCCAGGCAAGACGACGCGTTTCTTCTTAACCTCTACAGTAACCGTTTTTGAACGGCCATGGGTAAAGCTTTGGCGCACATGTGCCCCTGCCTCCCCTCCTTTAGCTAAGGTAAGGTTTTTCGCAGAAAGCGTCAGCGGCTTTTTGTCTTGTGGTTTCTCGTCCTTATCCGTCATTACTTTTAATTGTCCGTTGATTTATCCTCAGCCTCAAACCAATGAGCACGGGCTGCCATGATAATGTTTTGAGCTTGCTCTTCAGTCAGGCGTTCTTGAGGCAAAAGCTCAAGAAGTTCATCCCCCGCTAGATCAGCAAGATCATCAAGTTTTGTAATTCCTTTTTCGGCAAGCTTGACAACAAGATGACGGTCAAGACCCGCTAGAGATTGTAAGTCTTTCGCTACTTTGAGCTCCTTTAAGCGTTTTGTCAAACGCTGCTCTTGAGTCGCAAGATAAGCTTTTGCACGATTTTGAAGTTCTGCGGCCAAATCCTGATCAAACCCTTCAATCGAGCTTATCTCCGCCACATCAATATAAGCGACTTCTTCAATCTTCGTGAATCCTTCATTGATCAGAAGGTGAGCGATCATTTCATCAACATCTAGCGCTTCAACAAAAAGCTTAGACCGGGTCTTCACTTCTTCATTGCGGCGCTCTGATTCTTGGTCTTCTGTCAAAATATCGATCTTCCAGCCCGAGAGAATGGAGGCCAAGCGAACATTTTGACCCCGCCGCCCAATGGCAAGGCTCAGCTGGTCTTCAGGAACCACAACGTCGATGCGTTGGCTGTCTTCATCCACGACAACTTTCGCAACTTCTGCTGGGGCTAGGGCATTGACGATAAATGTGGCAGGGTTTGCTGACCAAGAAATAATGTCAACTTTTTCTCCTTGTAGCTCAGCGACAACAGCCTGAACGCGACTTCCCCGCATTCCCACACAAGCCCCCACAGGGTCAATAGAGGGGTCGGATGTGGTCACGGCTATTTTTGCGCGGCTCCCAGGATCCCGAGCTACAGACTTAATTTCAATGATTCCATCATAAATTTCAGGGACTTCTTGCATGAAAAGCTTAGCCATAAATTCAGGAGAGCTCCGAGAGACAAAAATTTGAGCGCCCCGCGGTTCTTCTCGCACATCATAAATGTAGGCGCGCACACGATCACCGACGCGGAAATTTTCTCTTGGAATCATTTCATCGCGGCGTAAAAGCGCTTCAGCCTTTCCTAATTCAATAAAGACATTGCCAAATTCAACACGTTTGACAATTCCATTGACGATTTCGCCCACACGGTCTTTGTATTCTTGGTATTGGCGGAAACGCTCGGCATCGCGTACTTTTTGAAAAATCACTTGCTTGGCAGTTTGAGCCGCCACCCGGCCAAAATCGATGGGGGGAAGGACTTCCGTGACAAACTCACCCACTTTCAAAGCGGGATTAATCGCCTGGGCCTCAGTGAGAGTCAGCTGCGTGAAAGGATTTTCAACGTCTTCCGCAACCTCTCGGTAACGCATCAACGTGATTTCCCCTGTTTTGCGATCGATTGTGGCGCGGATATCATGTTCATAGCCATATTTTGAGCGGCCTGCCTTTTGGATGGCTTGCTCCATAGCTTCTAGAACTTGGTCTTTGTCAATAGATTTTTCTCGAGCGACAGTTTCTGCAACGATTAAAAGTTCGCGACTTCCGGGGCCTGTGTGTATTTCCGTCATTTTTTCCTCAATTTATCTTTACGCTTTGTAATTGGGAATAACCTTAGCCTTTTGTATGTCAGAAAAGGCAAATTCCGCAACGTTAAAATTTCCGTCTTTCTCTGAGGGAGCAAGCTCAAGCTTTACAAGATCTTTTTCAATCCCTTGTAAAACCCCCTGAAACCGACGCCTTCCCTCGTGAGGGGTGTTAAGTTCAATTTTTATTGTTGAGCCGGCAAATCTCTTGAAATCACTCCGTTTAACAAGGGGCCTATCGTCTCCCGGAGAGCTTACTTCCAATATATACGCCTCATGGATAGGGTCATCCACGTCAAGTAAAACAGAGACGGTGTGAGAGACAGTTGCGCAGTCCTCCACCGTAATATTCGCCTCATCCGTGCGCTCAATCATAATCTGCAGTGTGGCTCGTTTCGACCCCTGCAGTTGGACACGGACAACTCCAAATCCTTTGTCCGCAAGAGCCGGAGTAATAATGCTTTCAATATGGTTTTCTATGCTCATCGCCTTATTAAAGCCCAATAAAAAAAGTGGGCCGGTGACCCACTTCTGTTGATACAGTAGGAATGTTTTTTATATATTATCACTTTTTTCAAAGAATGCAAGGAATTTCAGGACTTAAAGGCTTTCCCTGTCTCAGGAAAGAATTTTATACATGGACGGATAAAAAAAGCAGGCAAATAAAAGGACTACCACGACAGAAAAGGTATAAGGCGGAAGGGTCCGCTTCTTTAAGAGCGCCTCTTCCCATTGGGTGAGGCGGGAAGAGGTCGCCAACACACTATACAGGGCATAAACATAGGCGGGAGCGAAAACAATTTTGACATACCGCACGTAAGACGCATTGATGGCCGCTTCAGCATACCCCTCAAAAGCATAGACATAAGTGACGATCAATCCCAAAAAATAAACACCTGCGAACAGGGTATAAAAGACAAAGGCATCTTTGCTTCTTTTATAAATAATTCCCAGGCTTCCCAGGAACAAAAGGCTTCGCAGGGTATCTTGGATAGCTTTGTCTTTAAGGTGTTTATAAACCGCCATGGCGCTGTCATTCCACAAGCCTTCAACTTTAAAATGATATTGCCACGGTTCGTTCATATGGGCTGTCTTGAATTTCCAAGACAGGAACATCCCCGCAAAGAGAACCAGAAAAGCCACCAGGTGCTTTTTATATCCCTTGACCCATAAAATATAGCACACCGCCGGCACGACAGCGATCAGGGGTTTTTTAAGCATATAAAGGCACACAACGGCGATGATAAAGAGGGTCATGTTTTGCTTTGATTGGTTGTTTTCTCGCTCTCCTATTAAAAACAACAGGGAGGCCAACAAAAGGCAGAGCGGCTGCTCAATCAGCAGATTCTGGGCTGATTTTGTTACAAAGAAGATAATCAATCCTCCCAATACAAAAATAAAGGCCTTCAGAAAGTCTAGCTCACATTTCTCTTTGATAAAGAAGAAAAAAGCCACCATCAAATTAAGACGAACCGCATAAATCAGGGACGCATCAAACCCATTGGGGACAAAAAATTGAAAGAAGGTGGCTTGCAACGTCCACAGGGGCGTATAATTGCCCGTATGCCAGCTTTCCACAGGAATCAAAGAGTTTTGATCATAAAATACTTTTGGCAACGATACCCAATGGGACAATTCGTCACTATGGCGAGGAAGGTAAGACACGATAAAAAGAAAGGGAAGAATAGCTAAAAAAGAGACAAAATACTCTGATCTCAAAAAAGAGGTAAGGTCATGTTCTTTAACCCAGAGCCCGCACCCCACAAGGGCTATAGCAAAGGTAAGGTAGCAAGCTATGTTAAGCTTATCGGGCATCAGGAGCCACAGACCATAGGTCAGCAGCAAGCTCCCCCATGATCCCCAGAACACACAACTGCCCCAGTTTGGCCTTGGTGTTGCTTTATCTTCACTTGTCATCCCCGCGAAAGCGGGGATCCAGGATTTGTTTTGCTTACTGAATCCCCGCTTTCGCGGGGATGACACAGGGGGGGAAGACCTTCCAAAGAGAAAATAAGACATCCCTAGGCCAACCACATTAAACACCATGCACGCAATGAGATTACTCATTAAAATCGCCACCACGACAAAAGAATAAAGAGGGGCAATAAAATCGTCAGAGACCACCCCATATACCCAAAAAAGCTGGGCATGGGGACTTTGTGACCTTCCGCAATCGTTTTCACCATGAAATTAGGGGCATTCCCAATGTAGGTCATAGCCCCCATAAACACAGACCCACACGAAATTGCAACCAATGTGTTAGACAGAAAAGTCATCAAGGTGGGCGCGTCTCCCCCTGCCATGTAAAAGAAAACAAGATAGGTGGGCGCATTATCTAAAACGGACGAAAGCCCCCCTGAAAGCCAAAAATACATGGCATTGTGAGGATGCCCCTCAATGGTCACAAGGGATACCAAAGGCGCAAGCGCGCCCTGCTGACCGGCTTCCAGAATGGCAATCACAGGGATAACGGTTATAAAAATTCCAAAGAAAAGCTTAGCCACTTCTTTTAAGGGCTCCCACGAAAAATGATTCGAGGCGTGGATGTCTTGAGGCGTCAGAAAATAAGACGTCATAGCCAACAGGACAAGCGCGCCGTCTCTCAGCACGTTTTGAAGATCAAGAGAAATCCCCGCGATACTGACCTGGATGCCAGACGTCCAAATCCCGCTCATCAAAACAAACCCCATCACCCCTAAAAATAGAAACCCATTAAAGGCCCCTTTTAGGGTTATCTTCGGCCATAGAGGGTGAAGCACAAGGCCTTCTTTCTTTATAAAAACTCTCTCAAGAGCATAAAAAATCAACAACAAGGGAACCGCTATCATCCCCATTTCAAGCGCAAGAAACTTGATTGTCCAAAAAAAGTCTACCCCATTTAAAAACCCTAAAAAGAGAGGAGGATCCCCCAGCGGCGTTAAGGCTCCCCCAATGTTTCCCACAAGAAAGATAAAGAAAATCATCTGATGCACACGATTTTTTCGATGGGCGTTCATGTGAAGAAAGGGGCGAATCAAGAGCATGGCCGCTCCCGTTGTGCCAATCCATCCCGCCAAAAGCGTTCCCACTGCCAGGCACGCTGTATTCGTCAGGGGTGTCCCGGGGGATTCTACCCGAATCTGAAGGCCCCCAGCAATTGTATATAGGGCGCCAATCATGATCACAAAGGGAAGGTAATGATGAAAGAAGGTTCCTAAAATTTGACTTTTTGCAGGAAGAAACCCAAAAGCCACACTTAAGCCCAGGGCCGTCATCCCCGCCCACGCAAAGGCTACCTTCCCATAATGAGCTTCCCAAAAATGAATCGCAAAAAGCGGTAAAAGCGCTAGGGAAAGAAGCATTCCCACAAAGGGAACTGCCCACCATAAACTTAAACTCGCGCCATCCAGCGTTCCCCCACTCGCATAGAGCGCTGTGGGTGTCAGAAGAAGCAGTCCTAGCAACAGAGCCCTTGACATCGGTGAGTCTTTATCCCATGTACTTTAGAAGAATATTTGAAAATGCCTTATTTTTGGTTGCCACCCGGGCTCTTGTCATCCCCGAGCTAGAAATCCTTTGTTTTCGCTAGAAAACATTAGGATTTCTTCATCGGGGATCTCGCCCGCAACGAACAAGATCCTCGGTTCAAGAAGTTCTAGGATTTGCTTTGCAAATCAAGAACTTCTAGCCCGAGGATGACAAACGTCGAAGGGCAAGCGGAGGGGGTGACATAAGGCATTTTTAATTCATTTGAGTATCGTCAAAGGTCAGTCGTCAGCAATCAGAATTTTACAGGACTGGAGGTGAAAATCATAAATAACGCATCAGCCTCAATGGCGATTCAACACATGAGGCCCTGGGACAGAGGATGGTACTTAAAACGTCTCCACAGTACTGATCACTGACAACTGATCACTAGTCCTCACTACTCCTCCTCAGCAATGTCTTCGAATAATTCTTCTTCTCCATCATCGCTTGTTTCGCCATCAAGAGCAAGCCCTTCGATTTCAAGTTGGTGTGCAGACTCGCCCGCATAGGAATGTTCTTCAGCCAAAAGCTCCATGTACTCTTCTTCTGGTTCATCATTTTGCAAATGCTTTTGCAGTCCTTGAATCAACGTTTCTTGAAGGTCATCAAGGGAAATCGTCTGTCCTGCGATCTCGCGTAACGCCACAACAGGGTTTTTATCATTGTCCCTATTGATGGTCAGGGGGGACCCGGCTGCAACTTGACGTCCCCTTTGAGAGGCAAGCAGCACAAGATCAAAGCGGTTAGGAACAACGCGAATGCAATCTTCAACAGTAACGCGGGCCATCTTTTATCTCCGAGTGTTGAGGTTAGCCTTGGCGGGCTTTATACCGTGGGTTCATCTTGTTAATAACGTACGTCCGCCCTTTGCGCCGAACAACGCGACAGTTCTTGTCTCTTAATTTGATGGTCTTTAGAGAATTTACGATTTTCATACATCAACTCATTTTCTAATCAATATGGGTAGAACTTATTCTGAAGAAGAGGAAAATGTCAAGGAAGAAAGCAACTTTCTTTCGCCTGTGGGAGAAAAATAAGCCTCAATCTGCGAATTCTCTAAATCCTCTACGGTTTCAGGGCGCCATCGGGGCAGATGGTCCTTGTCAATTAAAAGGGCGCGCACCCCTTCCATGAAATCATGGCCCTCAAGGAAATGCTGGCTAAGGGTAAACTCCATCTCCATTCTCTCCGCAAAAGAAAGGCCAGGCCCCCTTTCCTTTAATTGACGAAAGGTCACAGCTAGGCTTGTGGGGGACTTTGACCTTAGCAGATTGTACATATTTTGGGCAAAAGGAGAAGGATCGGTCTGGAGGCTTTGTAGGATATCTTGCAGAGACGGTTTGTTAAAGTGAGCCTCAATAAGGTCTTGATGATGCTCTAAAAACCCTTTCTCCAACAGGGGAGGGGAGTGGTTTGACAAAGCATCCTCAAGGGCTATGCCCTTCACGAGATCCTCTTTAAAAAGGGGCAAGGCTGAGGACGGCACAAAGTGGGTTCCAAGCCCTGTCCACAGGGCATCTTCTGCCTTCATGCGGAGGCCGGTAAGGCCTAAGAAAGGGCCCATAATGCCGGGGGCTTGGGTTAAAAAAGTAGTGGCGCCCGCATCAGGAAAGAGCCCAATCCCTGTTTCCGGCATGGCGAGAAGGGCTTTTTCTGTGACAATGCGGTGAGAGCCGGTGATGGAAATCCCCATGCCTCCCCCCATGGCAATGCCGTCAATCAAGGCCACGTAGGGCTTTGTGTACTGATAAATCTGGGCGTTGAGCGTGTATTCTTCGCGGAAGAACTCTTTGTACGTGTGAAGATCGCCCTGTGTTTTTGCCTCATAGACTGAGCGAACGTCTCCCCCAGCGCAAAAGGCTTTTTCTCCAGCCCCTTGAATGACAACCATTTTAACGGCAGGCGTGGCCTCCCATTCCTTTAAAAGGCCGATAAGCTCGCAGACCATGGACAAGGACAGAGCATTCAACGCCTGGGGGCGATTGAGGGTGATCCACCCGATGTCCTTGTGAACGTGGCTGAGGATATGCATGGTGAGGGACTTTTCTACCAATTGATTTTATAGATAGATGAGTTGCGGTCTTGGTCTTGGGCGCTCCCCTTTTGAGACTCGACCTGGTTTCTGGCCTCAAGAGCACGGCGTTTTCTCGCCTTAAGGGCCTGTGCATCCTCTGTGCAGTGGGTTGGGGTCTCTTGTGACTGTGGGTCACAGGCGGATAAAAGACACAAAAACAAAGGGATGACTTTTTGCATAAACACTCCACGCAAGGACTGGAGCGGGTGAAGGGAATCGAACCCTCGTCTGAAGCTTGGGAAGCTACTGCTCTGCCACTGAGCTACACCCGCTAACTTTTGAGAGTATAGGAAATCCTAAAAGGATACACAAGGGAGGTTTTCGAGGCGCGTATAGGTTCATAAAAGGCTTGAATAAAGTATTTTTTTACGTTATATAGAAATTATTTGTTAATTTATTATGATAGGTTTTTTAATGATTTGTTCTTCTCCCGCTCAACGTATTCTTTTTGCTTCTTTTCTTTTGGCGCATGCCTCTCCTTTTTGTGTTGCACCCAGTTTTGCGATGGATGAAAAGGCTGTACGAAATGTAACGAAACAAACTCCAAAACAGAAAGTGGCAGAGAAAATTTTTAATGATGCAGTGAATTATCTTCAGGGAAGCAATGGGGTGCGAAAAAATCTAGAGAAAGCCCTCACTGGATTTCGGGTAGCAGCAGACGCAGGGCATAGGGTCGCACAAAATAACTATGCGGTTATGCGCCAGGAGGGGCTAGGAGGACAGCCTGTCGATCTGGAAGAGGCCTTAACATATTATACACTTTCTGCAGACCAAGAGTATAAGGACGCGCAAGTTCTCTGTGCTGATATGTTCTATCAGGGGAGAGGAGGGCCTGTTGATAAGGAGAAGGCCTTAAAATATTTGAAACTTGCTGCACTTCAAGGAGATACACCATCAGCAGTCAATGCTGTTTCGTTGTTATTAGAGCGCCCTACACAAGACCAAGATGAGATGCTTCAATTTTTGAGGCTCGCAATAGCTGAGAAGAATAATCCAGTTGCAATAAAAGCCTATTTCAATTACTTCGTGCAACACAGGATCCCTTTTGACGAGGACGCACCTTTTAAGGAATTGAAAAAACTAGCAAAAAAAGACAAAACCCTGCTCTTTTTGTATGCTGCGGTGTGTGACTGCAGGAGAAGTCCTGAAGGCTTAAAGGAAGCACGCAGATGTTATGAAGAGCTCGCTCCTTCTGATCTAAGGGCAGCACACAAT
>CAZSAH010000052.1:0-11280 GCA_964605015.1 uncultured Alphaproteobacteria bacterium
AAAGTCATTGTTTTTCTTCGAAAAACAAGCCTTTTCTAGCCCGAGGATGACAAAAAAAGAGGATGACAATTTTGTAAGTTTAAACAGCTTTAGGGCGGCCCCTTAGCTCATGCGCCCCGATGATAGGGGTGGTGCTTTAAAATTTGTTGGGCTCTGTAAATTTGCTCCATCAGCATCACCCGCACCATAAGATGGGGCCAGGTCATGCGCCCAAAGGAAAGGGACTTGTGTGCTTTGGCTTTGACCGTTTCGCTGAGACCATCCGCACCACCGATGACAAAAGTTGCTTTTCCTTGGTGATGGAGCTGGATTTCGTTCAAAAGGCTGGAAAACTCTTCGCTTTTTAAATTTTCTCCCTTTTCGTCCAAAGTGATCAGAAAAGAGGAGGAGGGGAGGGCGTCCAGCACAAGCTTTTCCTCCACCTCGAAGAGGTCAATTTTCCATTCAAGGCGCTTTTTGTATTCCTCATAAAGGGATTTAAGGGCCGGATCCTTTAACTTTCCTGTCACAATAAGGGTGATGTGCATGCTCAAGGGGCGGAGTGCGCCGACTCCTCCAACTCCGCTATATAAATGTCTTCGGCTGCCTCGGCTTCTTTACAAAGTGTTCTACACTCGACTTCCATCGCTTTAAGCCTTTGACGCAATTCTTTTACCTCGGCTTCCTTACGCGTGGCTCTTTCTCTGAGTAGCTCGGCGTTTTGCTTAGCTGCATCTCTTCTTTCTTGTGGAGAAGCTGAAGGGCCATCAGCCAGGAGTTGATCATATTTGACTTTAGCCTGCTGATGAGCTGCTGCCAGTCTTTGGCTTGTGAGATCCGCTTGTGCATGAGCGTCCGTTGATTCGGCTTGTATGCGCGCGGCGTCTGTTCTCATTCGCTCGAGCGTGAGTTCCAGTTGCGTGGCTTTTTCACGTTCCTCTGTCAACGTGGCTTTACTTCTCAGCATTTCCTCTTCAGTGGCAGCGAAGTTTGTCCGAGCGATGCTCAATTCATCTTCTGCGTGTGCGGCTTTTTGAAGAGCAGAGTTCAATTCGGCTTTCATGGCGTTAAGGCTTTGCAAAGACAGCTCATTGCTGTTCATTTCTGTTTTTACGGCTGCTTCCAACGTTGGAATTTTTGCTGCCAATTCGGCTTTTATGGTATCCAGTTCGGCGTTTGTAATATTCAAGTTGGCTTTTCCGCGGCTAATCTTTTCTAAAGACGCCTTGCTTTCGTCCAACTCGGCTTTCTTCAAATCGGCTTGGTGCTGCCCTTCCTTCCACGCGATCTCTGCGCGATTGGCTTCTTCCCGTGTGGTTGCCAGCTCTTGTTCCGCGGTCTGGATGTCTTGAGAAGAGCGCTTTTCATTACGATAGGCACTCGCCTTTCTTTCCGCTTGATTTATTTTACCATAATCTTCGGAAAAATAAGAATGATACTTGCCGCCCTGGTTGAAGGCCTCTTTGCAAGCTTCTTGCCAGGCAGCCTCTTTGATAGCGACTGTTGCTTGCATGATCAAGACCTGCGGCTTCATACGGGCGATTTCTGCTGGAGAGTTTCTATGCAGGGTTTCTAAAGTGGATTGTGCTTGCGTGGCGTTTGCTTCGGCTTCTTGCAGGTTTTTTTGCGTGTCCTTGCTTTTTTGCAGGGCATCTTGCAGATCGGTGCTCATTCGCTCGATTTTCTTTCTGTCTTGTTCCAGCTGATCTGCTATGAGCCCGATTCTATGGCTCTCTGCGGTGATCTTGGCCATTTCCTCTGTGGTTGCGTGCTGTTCTGTAGCAATGATCCAGTTCTTAGTTTCCTCCACATCTTTTTGTGCGCTCTCGGCGCTTGCCTTGGCTTCGCTCAGCGCAGCTTCCGTTTCCTTAACTACATTACAAGCTTCAGTCCAGATGGCCTCCTCGAGTGTGACGAGGTCACAAGCGCTCTTCCACGCCTGTAATTTCCCTTTGTCTACACTCGTCTCGAGCTCTCGACTATGAGCGTCAAGATAGGCAACCATCATCTTCTGAGCCCTCTCTAAATCTATCGATCTATATATATCCGAATAGCCTTCCTTCTTTTGAAAAGGAACCAGCCGCCCTGACTTGTACATGATGTCTAAGATTTCTTCAGAGGAAAGGGCTAAATGATTCTTCAGAGCAAACTCCTTTAAAAGAAGATAGGCTCCAGCAACGGTCGGGGATGCAAAGGAAGTACCCTCTTCTAGCTTCGTAGGGTCTAGGCTTGCACGAACAGGAAGGTGGCTTCCCGCTGCAAATAGGAACAGTCCTTCCGTATCATGGGAGGGGTATTGACTATATCCGGCAACCTTTTCTGTACCATCCTCTTCATGCTCGAGAGCCCCTGCAAAACGAATTCCTTCGCCACCGAGCAGTTTGGCTAAACCGTGCTTAGGGTTTGTGATGAACTCTCGACCATGATAGGTGTCAGGAATATCTTCAGGAGAGCTGCCTTTGACCCCATAGTTATCCCCATTTCCTGCAGACATAATAATGGGAATACCGTGCTGTTTAGCTTCCCTGAATGCGGCTATTATGTTCTCGTCTAATTTAAATCCAGAGCTTATATTGATAGCGTCAACCTGATGGTGGACTGCTTTCATGATAGCGGCGGCCATTGGTGAGGTTCTCTTTAAGAGCGTTATACCTTGAGGGAGAGTCTTAGCCAGAAGGGGAGAGCCAACCTCCTCAGGAGTAGTTTCTACCTCATTCTCTATGAGTTCTAGATCAAAAGGGAGAATCTGAGACCCAGGAGCAATCAAGCGGATGGCGTCCATGACTCCCGACCCATGGGCTGACCCAAATGTATTGCGATTATAAAACTTAGGAAGAAAGGTATTGCTGTATTTATCATGATGTTTTTTGCGGTGTATATGAGTTTGGAGCTTTTTGCAGATGCTTTGAATAGCATTTTTGAATTGGAGACTCTTGATGTCATTCGCAACTCTAAAACAATTTAATACCCACTCATCTTTAGTAATCTCCAACCTGTTCTCTGATTCTGTGAGGTTTTTTATTTCTTGTAGAAGCTTCTTGTCGCTATCATCGCATGGTGCGCCGTCTACTAGGTGTAGTAGGTGTGAGTCGCCTAAATCCTTGAGTAAGTTGTAGTACTTTTCAGATCTCTCATACTCTGTGTCGGAAGAAAAAAAAACAAGATGATCTGAAAATGCCGCCGGGTGAAGGCAGCCTTTTTTCTCTAAATCCATCGTATATTGAGGATAAAAGTAACGGTCAATAACGGCAACGGTTAGCCTTCTTCCGTCTCTGAACCGTCCCGTTATTCCCTGCTCATGAAGCTTGTCAGCATTTGTTGTGTAAACAGGGTTGGTAGCTTTCCCACCGTCGCGGCCCTCAAAAATTCTGCCTGGAGAAAGCATAGGATGCTTTAAAGGAGCCCCATTAGGGTCCGTATCCATAGCAAAAGCAGAGGTTGTGCCTAAAGAAAAACACAAAGCAGTAGAAATTAACAACAACCGAGACAGGCGACTCATTTTATAATACCCCCAAACAGAAAATAAACAATATATAGCCTAGCCTAGATGTAGGGACATCAATCCTAATTGTCAAGAAAAAACTTTAAAATTGTGAGTTGAGAAAATAATTCTGGAAGAAATTGACGTTACCTTATTGTCATTTCATTCCTTGTCCTCCCTCTTTTGTCATCCCTCTTTTGTCATCCCCGACTTAGAACTTCTTGATCGGGGATGACAAAAAAATGGGACGACAAGTGGTGCGATGGATAAAATATAAATGCCGGGTGATCCCTAACCTTCGCTGCTCTCAACACTCCACATCTTTTCAAGATTGTAGAAAGTGCGGATTTCGGGGCGGAAAAGGTGAACAATGACGTCTCCCGCATCGACTAAGACCCAATCACATTGAGGGATGCCTTCAAGGCGCACATTTTTAAGGCCCTTTTTCTTGAGGTCTTCTCGAAGACTTTCAGCCATAGAGCCGACCTGGCGTTGGGACGTTCCTGAGGCAATGATAAGAAAATCCGCAATAGATGAGCGTCCCCTCAGGTCAATGGACACAATGTCCTGAGCCTTTTTAGAGTCCAGGAAAGTTTCAATAAGCTCTTTTAAAGCTTGAGGAGATAATGCTTGTGTCAGGATCGACACCTTTCTTAAAGACAAGTTTAATCTTACGACGTGTATATAAAACTCTATGGTAAAACGCAAGCGGGGATATTTACGAAATCTTAGGAAAAGAATGTTATTTTCTTTAAAAGAAACGTATTAAAAACAAAGGACCAGGGATGAGAGCTCTCTTTTTTTTATTTATTTTCTGCCTCATAACGCCCTCCTGCTGGGGTGAAGGCTTAAAGGTTGGAGCAGTCAAACAAACTCCTTTTGTTGTTAAGACTGATGGAGAACACTCAGGGATTGCCGTGGATTTGTGGGATTCAATTGCCAAAGAATTGGGTGAGCCTTATACCCTGGTTGAATATTCTGAAGAAGACATGAAAAATGCATTTCATGCCTTGCACAGAGGTGACATTGATCTCCTTATCGGGGCCCTTCCGATGACCCGCTCTAATTTAGAGATGGCTGATTTTTCGATTCCGTTTTATGTGGATAAGGTCGTTCCTATTGTGATGCATGATTATACGCATAACTTAGTGTTGGTTTTAAAGATGATGTTCTTTTCTTTTGCATGGATTTTGGGAATATTTTTAACCTTGTATATTTTATATATTTATTTTTTATGGTATTATGAAGGGGAATATATTTCCGCGATTCCGAAGGGGTCTCGTCATGAGGGTGTCTTTTACCTGTTTTGGAAAGATATCTTAATAGGTCGTCATGGAGATGAGATCCCCAAAACTTTACAAGGAAAGGCCTTGATCTTTTTAAGGCTCATCTTTTCTTACTTTCTTCTTGCGTTATTCACCTCTCTGTTGATTTCTTCCCTCACCGTTTCTCTTTCAAAGTGGACTGACCCCATTCAATACATCTCTGATTTAGAAGGAAGAAAAATTGGTGTGTTAGCTGGTTCAAAGCCTTCTAGAAGAGGGGAAGCCTTGGGACTAAAGATGGAGTCTTTCAAGTCAATGAAGGCGGGGATAACGGCCCTTGAAGAAAGAAAAATTGGGGCCTTTTTGGCAGATTTCTCTTTGGCGGATGCCTATCTGAGAGGGAAAGACCGAGAAAAGGTGCAGATCAGCCATTTTGTTTTGAAAGAGGACCTTCATGCCTTTGCAACCCGCCCCGGGAACCCTCTTTTAAGAAAAATTAATGAACAAATGTTAACGTTAAGAAAAAATGGCGTGACATCAAAAATCTGTAAATCCTATCTTGAAAAAGGGGTAAAAGATTGTGATCTGTAAAAACGCCTTGACAGAAACATGCTGAAACGGTAGTGAAGAGGTCAATCAAGCAAAATTTTGTGGATTTTGCTATGGGCACCTTTTTAAGTAAATGAGAGATTCTATGTTTGCAATCATAAAAACTGGCGGAAAACAATATAAAGTCGCCGCTAATGACGTTATAAAAGTTGAGAAGCTCCTTGGTGAATCGGGCGATTCAATTGAATTCACAGACATTCTGATGATGGGGCAGGGAGAGTCCGTCAAAGTTGGCGCTCCGTTGGTTGCAAATGCAAGAGTCTGTGGAACGGTTCTGGATCAAATCCGAGATGACAAAGTCATTATTTTCAAGAAAAATCGTCGTCATAACTACCGACGCAAAAATGGCCATCGCCAATATTTGACAGTTGTTCGCATAACGGATATTTTGGCTGATGGGGCAAAGCCAGCCCCGAAAAAAGCTGAGGCCGGTGGGCCTTCCGAAGACGTTAAGAAGAAGGTTGCGGTGAAAAAAGAGGCGTCTGTAAAGAAAGCAGCGCCCAAAGCCACCCCAGCCGCAAAGACAGAAAAAGCAGCGCCCAAAGCTAAAAAAGCGCCCAAAGAGTAAGGAGAGTTAAAGATGGCACAAAAGAAAGCTGGTGGGAGTTCCCGCAACGGTCGCGATTCTGAAGGGCGTCGCTTAGGGGTCAAAAAATTTGGGGGAGAAGCTGTTCTTCCTGGAAATATTATTATTCGCCAACGGGGAACAAAATATCACCCTGGTAAGCTTGTGGGCATGGGACGTGACCACACCCTTTTTGCTTTGGCCGAAGGTCATGTCAAGTTTTCCCGTGGAGCGACGGGGCGCACCTTTGTTTCTATTGAGTAAAGATCGTTTTGTCGACAGTACCGTGAATAAGCAGCTTTAAGCATATCTTCATCTTTAATCTTGTTTTTTCCATAATCTGCGCCCATATTCTTTTTGTAAGAATTATTTGGAGAAATTTGCTGTGTTAAGATATATTTTCTTTTTTTTGATTTCTTTTAACGCTGCGCTGCCATCAACTTGCTTTGCAAGCCATCTTGATTTTGACTATGAAGATAACTCCGCTCAAATTGTGAGGCACGCAGGAGCGCTTTTACTAAAAGAATACCCTCAGGATCACCCTGATGGACATGGGCAACAATTGTGTATGCTTTTTGGGCATGATCAGAATTTGAATTCATGGGCTCCTGCGGCGGGTTCTGTAGATCGGACCAAAGATTTTGTAACCAGAGGAGGAGCACCATTTTATTTAAGTAAACACGCACTCGCACGAGAAGTGTTAGAAGAAACAGGAGGCATGGTCAACTTAACTGATGCAATTCTTGAAAAATGCCCTTTTCTTTATTCTCTGAAATTCCATGATTTATTAGCTGTTGTGCGGGATGACACCCTTTCTTGTCGAGCACTCACCCAGGCGGTGAAACAAGCCATTGCTGATCCAACGAAGGAGCCCTGTTGGAAAGAGATGGATTCTTATGAACCATTTCCCGTGAAAAATGTGATAGCTGTCGCCGAAATCATGCGTCAGCATTTTCACACGGGAGGAACTATTAGCAATCTTCCTGGAGATATTCGTTCGCCTCGACTCTCTAACCATAATAGCACTCCTCTTGTTTATGTTAACAACAGAGCTGGGTACCGCATGGAATTATGTGCTTATTATATGGGAGCAATCGCGGACACACTCGACCGCTTGAAGGCTATTATTCAGGAAGGAGAGAAAGCAGCAGCAGATAAGGCAGCGGCTCTTAAGAAAGATCAAGATGACAAAGCTAAAGCAGTAGTAGATAAGGCAGCGGCTCTTAAGAAAGATCAAGATGACAAAGCTAAAGCAGTAGCAGATAAGGCAGCGGCTCTTAAGAAAGATCAAGATGACAAAGCTAAAGCAGTAGCAGATAAGGCAGTAGTGGCCCCTAAAAAAATAGTAGCTCCTAAAGGAAAGGTAGCCCCTAAAAAAATAGTAGCTCCTAAAGGAAAGGTAGCCCCTAAAAGAAAAGTGGCTCCCAAAGGAAAAGTAGCTCCTAAAGGAAAGGTAGCTCCTAAAGGAAAAGTGGCTTCTAAGGCAAGAGTCGCCAAGCGATGCATTCCGACTGTTAGGCGCAATGGAGTAAGGTCTCGCTCGGTGCCGAAACATTCAAAGTTTCGCTTCGCTCCTGGGAGAGGCAAGAATATTTCCAAGAGCATAAGGCTCTGAGGTTTAACTTTTAAAGCAATATGAAATTCTTAGATGAAGCAAAAATATTTATCAAAAGCGGCGACGGAGGTCCGGGCTGCGTTGGATTTCGCCGGGAAAAATTCATTGAATTTGGTGGGCCTGATGGTGGAAATGGGGGCAGGGGAGGGGACATTGTTTTTGAGGCCGTCTCTAACTTAAACACCCTTATTGATTTTCGGTATCAGCAACACTTTAAAGCCGAAAAAGGTCACCACGGAATGGGCAACAGCCGCTCTGGGTCGTCAGGGGCTCCTCTCCTCATCCGTGTTCCATTGGGAACGCAAATTCTTAGCGAAGACAAGGAAACCGTGTTGGCCGATTTTACGGAAGACGGGCAGCGGCTTGTTTTTTTAAAAGGGGGCGACGGGGGCTTTGGCAATGAACATTTCAAATCATCCACAAATCGGGCGCCAGGGCACGCGAGCCCCGGCTGGTCCGGAGAAGAAATGTGGGTCTGGCTGCGCCTCAAACTTATCGCGGATGTGGGCCTGGTGGGCTTGCCGAATGCAGGAAAGTCAACCTTTCTGTCTGTAGTGTCTCGCGCAAAGCCAAAGATCGCTGACTATCCCTTTACCACATTGGTTCCCAATCTTGGCGTTGTGTACATCCATGATAAGGAATTTGTGGTGGCAGATGTGCCTGGATTGATCGAAGGGGCCCATGAAGGTGTGGGTCTTGGAACGCGTTTCTTAGGCCATGTGGAGCGCTGCAAGGCCATTCTTCATCTGATTGATGGGACCATAGACGATGTGGAAAAGGCCTATAAAACAATTCGCCATGAGCTGGATTTATATGGCCAAGGCCTGAAAGATAAACCTGAAATCATTGCCCTGAATAAGGTTGATGCTTTAACGGTTGATGCGGTTGCAGGCAAAGTAAAAGCCTTAAAACGTGTCACAAAACAAAAGGTTTTTGTGATCTCCGCCATCAGCCGCGAGGGTGTGCCTCAAGTTCTGGAGGCGTTGTTGAAAGAAATATCTTTGTAGTTTCTTCTGAGGAATAGGGGAGAGGTTTCCTTATTCCACAAAGCCGTGGCTAACGATGAAGTTCCAATAGGATTCAAGCTTGCGCAGAAGCTTCAGGGTGTCGGTTAAGTTTTGATCCATCACCCCGTTGTGCTTCAGGTTGGCGGCTTGTTGAAGAAAGATTTTATCCAGCTTGTCGTAAAGCTTAATTCCTTTGTCTGAGAGGCGCACTTTGCTGGCGCGCTTGTCGTGGGCGGCTTTTTCTTGAATGAAATAGCCATGTTCCACAAGCTTTTTCAGATTATAGGACACATTTGAACCCAAATAATAGCCTCGGTTAGAAATCTCACCGACGGTCATTTCGTTTTTGCCAACATTGTATAAAATAAAGCATTGGATGTTGTTGATGTCAAAAACGCGCAGTCGATCGAGCTCAATTTTGAGCACATCTAAAAAAAGATGATGGAGCCGCTCGATCAGTGTAATCGTTTCAAAATAAAGGACTTTCATAGCACCTCGCCAGCTTGTTTATTGTTCTAATTATATTTATACCAAAAATATGTTAAATTTTATTTAATTTATGAAAAATAAAGTGAAAAAAGATGTGTTTTCTGTTAATTTAGGTCATTCACCCTTAAATACGTTGACACACCCCTTGCGGTTCTTGATAAGTAGTCCCTGACATGAAAGATAAGCCTAACCATACCGAGAAATCTGGAAAAGCGTCCTTTAAAGGCCGAATGGCAGGACGTCTTGCAGCTGTTCAAGCTCTCTTTCAAATTGAACAGACGGGGGCAGGAGCCTCAGAGGTGGTGTTGGAATTTTTAGAGCACCGCTTAAAACAGATGAAGCCAAAGCCTGATTCCACCTTTTTTTCAAAATTAGTGGAAGGAGCCTGGAGCGTTCATGTCCGAAGCGATGACATCATTGCGGGCGCCCTAAAGCCTGGGTGGACTCTTGATCGTCTTGAATCAGTGACGCGGGCGATTTTGCGGGCAGCGCTCTATGAGGTGACGGAAACTCAAACCCCAGCGCCTGTGATTATTGATGAATACCTCAACCTTACACGCGCCTTTTTTGACGATGGAGAAGTGGCCTTTGTGAATGGGGTTTTAAATACGGTGTCACAAAAAATAAGGCCGACTCCCCCTAAAACCAATACTTGATTCCAGCAGCAAAGGCTGTGGAGGCATCATGCACACCCCCAAAGGTCCCAAAGGCCCCTGAGCGGTGATGATAGCGGGCTACAAGGGCCCATTGGGGAAGGCAGGGAAGGGAGAGGGTGATCTCTGCCATCATGTAGTTGAGAACGCGTGCGGAGTATTTGACTCCCCGGCGCAGGAGTTCTTGCTTTGGAACCTGTGTGGCAATGCTGAGCCCATCTCCGATCGCAATGGTTGTAGGCAAATAGGCGTTCCAAGGAAAGGCTTTCCAACGAGCGACGAGAACAACGGGATTAATCTCCACATGGTCTTGTCCCCCGAAATGTTGAACGGCTTGGGCTTCAACTTCAAGATCTAGCTTGTTTTCAAAAAAACTTGTCAGCCATTTAGAGCCCGCAAGCGCGAGAATTGCTGAGCCCTCGAAATCAGCTTTTCCTTTTAGAAAAATCTTGCTTGAATCTTGCGTGGAGAGTGGTCCGCTATACACAGTCACAGCCCATCCCCTGTCCCACCAGGAAGGGCAAGGGGGAGGGGGACAACACCCTTGTGCCGCTATGGCTTGGTGACCTAACAAAAAACTCATTAACACTAAAATAGACCGCATTTTTATCTCCTTTATTAGTTATTGCGGATATAATGGTATCCTTATTGGAGGACTTATTGGGGAACAAAAACCCCTTTTCGTTTGTTTTCAAAAAGCAAACTTCTAGGGTCTTCGTCAAGCTTTTTGAAAAACTGATTGGCCGTTGACATCATGTCGCGTGTTTCGCTTAAGGTTTGCAAAAGCTCATGGGACCCTTGTTGGGTTAAGGTATCCAGAGCAACTCTGTTTTTTTCTAAGTATCCTGCAATGTTATCAGCAGCAAGATCCACTTTTTCCAATGTTTTTTGAGTTGAGTGACTGATGTCTTGCACCTCTGTATTCAAGGTTTTGGCGGCATGACTTGCATTCTCAATAAGGGCTTTGAGGGGCTTAGAACTTTCCGCAAGGCGTTGAGAGAGGATATCAACGTTTTTCAAGGTATCTGAAAAACGATTTCTGTTTTGTTCATTGAAGGTCGCATTGATACGATCCACAAGGTTTGTAAATTTGTTCACCATACGTGGCAGCATGGTCATGATTTCTTCCACCCCGGAATAACGAGAGGGAATAACAGGATATTTTTTCCCGGGCTTGAGTGTCAAAGGGCGGCTTTCCTTGCTGCCCCCATAAATTTGGACAAACTTATAGCCGGTTAGCCCCTGTAATTCGAGGGACGCATAGGCGTCTTCCTTCACGACAATGTCGTTTTTAATGGAGACGGTGATGTTCACGACGTCAAGATTTTCTGAATCAAGCTTAATTTCTTTCACAGTTCCCACGGGAACCCCAAGAAAGTTAACAGTCCCTCCAAGGGTAAGCCCCGTGACCGACCCTGGGAAATAGATGGTGTAAAGGTTAACATTGTAATCCATATCTTTTTTTGCAAGCCACAAGAAAAAAGCAAGGACGCCTGCAATAGATAAAAGAACAAACGAGCCAACCACCATATATCCAGCGCGTGTTTCCATGATTACTCCTTTAGGCTTGCAAGGGCAAGCCGGTCACGGACTCCATGAAAGTATTCATGAATGCAG
>CAZSAH010000053.1:0-10881 GCA_964605015.1 uncultured Alphaproteobacteria bacterium
AAGAAGTTCTAGGATTTTCTTTGAAAATCAAGAACTTCTAAGTCGGGGATGACAAAGGTGGGGTGACAAGGAGAGGAAAATTGTCGGATGCTAAGTCCTCTAACAAAAACATCTTCTCTTTTTGAAGAAAACAATCTATAATAAAGTTTATCAATTATTAGGAAATAAAAAATTATACAAACTATCAACCCCCAAATGTATCTGGAATCTTTATGGATTTCGTTGCCGGACCTTATTGGATGTTTAGGGACCCTTGTCATCCTTGTCGTCTATGCTTTGCTTCAAGCAAAAAAAATCGACTCTGACAGCCTTCTTTTTTCTTTTCTAAATTTAGTTGCGGCAATTATGATTTTAATTTCATTGTATTATGCATGGAATTTTGCCGCCGTTCTGATGGAGATTTCATGGGGAGTCATTAGTCTTTACGGGCTGGTTAAAGGAATTTTATCCTACAGAAATGGGCTTCGGCAACAGGCTCTTCAAAAACAGAGTTTCTCTTAACATCTGCAGTCTTTTGCCATTTTATATTTATACTTTATCATAGATCTCGCGCAGGATCAAACATTCCGATTGGCCATTTGGGGATATTTTTTATTGTTATTATAATTACTGTAATTTAACAATAATTGTCATCCCCGCGAAGGCGGGGATCCAGATAGCGCTTTGATTTTTCAAATAAAGTTAAAAAAGGTTGCATTCCTACGGAATGCGTTGTTTTTACTGGATCCCCGCCTTCGCGGGGATGACAAGGGGTGGGGTAGAGACTAACAAGGGGTGAAGAGCAATGAAGTCCCTTCAAGTCGTCTCCCTCTATACTTACTTTTCTAGCTGTGCAGCAACCTCAGCGGCAAAGTCGGTTTCAACCTTCTCAATGCCTTCTCCCAGGCCAAAGCGAACAAAGGCTGCAAGTTTAATGGGGTGGCCAAGGTCCGTTGCAGAAGACGCAACCACATCCTTAATACGCGTTTTGCCATCAATCACAAAGACTTGCTCTTCAAGGACGACTTCCTCGTAGAACTTCCGAATCCGTCCTTCAACCATTTTATCCACAAATTCAGCCGGCTTCCCAGAGGCCAAGGCTTGCTCACGGAAAATAGCCCTCTCCCGCTCAAGGGCAGCCGGATCTACCCCCTCAGCAGTCAGGGCGATGGGGTGAGCGGCAGCCACATGCATGGCGATTTGTTTTCCTAGGGCTTCAAGCTTGTCGTGAGGCGCTGATGAGTCGAGGGCCACAAGAACCCCAATGCGCCCCAACCCAGGGGCCGTTGCATTGTGGATATAGGGAACAACAAGGCCTTTAGACACTTCCACATAGGCGGCTCGCCTGAGGGTCATGTTCTCTCCAATGGTCGCCACAAGGTGGGTCAGTTCTTCTTCAACAGTTTTGGTTGATCCAGGGTAGGCGGCCTTCTTCAAGGCATCTATATTTCCCTTTGCGGGCACGGCAAGCTTCGCCACTTCCTTGACAAACTTTTGAAAATGCTCGTTGCGGCCAACAAAATCTGTTTCCGCATTCACTTCCACAACAGCGCCGCTTGTCTTATCACACGCAATAGCAATCAGGCCTTCGGCCGCTACACGTCCTGACTTTTTAGCTGCTGCAGCCAGGCCCTTTGTTCGAAGCCAATCGATGGCTTCTTCCAAGTTGCCTTTCGTTTCTGTAAGGGCTTTCTTGCAATCCATCATTCCTGCGCCGGTTTTCTCACGCAGTTCTTTCACAAGGGCAGGGGAAATATTGGTCATCATCATTCCTTCTTTATTCGGTTTCAGCAACAGGTTGGGAAGCAGGCGCGTCTTCACTGAATTCTATCGCCACGCTTTCCACATCAGCAAGAGGCTCTTCCTCGATGACAACGGCAACCGTCTCTGCTGCGCCCACATCAACGCCAGAAGAGCGCATTTGAGCCTGCAATCCATCTAAAACAGCCGCAGAAACAAGGGTGCAATACAGCTCTATGGCGCGCTGAGCATCATCATTCCCCGGAATGATATAGTCAATCCCATCAGGGGTAGAATTACTGTCGACGATCGCCACAACAGGAATCCCAAGCTTGTTCGCTTCCTTAATGGCAATATCTTCCTTGTTTGTATCGATGACAAAGAGAATATCGGGTGTTCCGCCCATATCCTTAATACCCCCTAAGGAAAGCTCTAGTTTATTGCGTTCCCGCTCAAGAGTTAAGAGTTCTTTTTTTGTAAACCCATGGGCACCTTGACCCAGGTTTTCTTCCAGCTCTCTGAGGCGCTTAATCGAGTTTGACACCGTATTCCAGTTGGTGAGCATGCCCCCTAACCAGCGATGGTTCACATAGTATTGACCGCACAGAATGGCGGCATCCTTGACTTTTTGAGATGCTTGTCGCTTTGTTCCCACAAACAAAACACGACCGCCTCCTGCAACCACATCTCGAATCGCTTGAAGAGCGTGGTGAAGAAGAGGAACGGTTTGCTGCAAGTCAATAATATGAATTCCCCCGCGGGCTCCAAATAAATAAGAAGCCATCTTGGGGTTCCAGCGACGGGTTTGGTGTCCAAAGTGAGAGCCAGCCTCAAGAAGTTGGCGCATCGTAAATGTTGGCATCATGGGCTGTTTATCCTTTCTCCAGTTAAGCCGCCGCAGAGGAAAGGGGCCCCTTGGCCACCGGAGGTTCGCTCTGCGTGTGTATTTGTGACTCAAGGCCACTTACCGCCTTATACCCCTTTTTCTTCACAAGATTCAAGAGAAAACATGATGGGGCATAACAATCTTTATCGTGGATGGCCAACCGGAAAGATTGACTTTGCAGAAGATCTATTATAAAGTATAAATATAAAATGGGAAAACTGTAAGAGGAAGCCAGTATTTATAATTTACACCCCTAATGGCTAACATCTTTCTTAAACAAAACCTTGGGAATGGTGCGGAAAACGATAGAAAGGTCAAAAGAAAACGTCTGTTTTTCAATGTATTCTTTCTCTAAAATAATTTTTTGCTCAATTGTCACAAAATCTCGGCCATTTATTTGAGCCCACCCTGTAAGGCCGGGCACCACAAGATGAATCCCTTTTTGAGTTCGTAACAAAAGAAGATCACTCTCATGGGGTAAAACAGGGCGGGGACCCACAAAACTCATATCTCCCTTCAGAATACACCAAAGTTGAGGAACCTCATCAAGGGAGGTTTTTCTTAAAAAAGACCCTACGGGAGTGAGGTATTGTCTATACTCTTGCATATGATGTGACGCAAGAGAGGGAGTCCCTAGGTTCATTGTGCGAAATTTTGGCATCTCAAAAAGGACGTTATTTTTTCCCACACGATGAGACCAATAGAGGGCAGGACCAGGAGAGGTAAGCTTGATTGCAATGTAAATCATAAGGATGACAGGAAACAAAAGGATGAGAGCAAGAAAGGATATGGATAAGTCAAAAGCGCGTTTCATGTCTTTAAAAACCCAATAATATCTTTAATTTCTTTCATGTTTTGTGTGGCAAGCTCGTTCGCCTTGAAAGATCCCTTTTTAAGGATGTCGTCAAGATAAACAGGATCTTTAAGAAGATCTAGCATTTTTTTTCGAATAGGGTCTAGAGTTGCGATAAGGTGATCTGTTAGCTTTTGTTTTAAGGAAGAAAAAGGGGCTCCCCCAAATGCTTGACACGCGTCTTCCAAGGATGTGTTGGATAAAGCCGCATAAATCCCCAAAAGGTTAAGGGCTTCGGGACGGTTTTCCATTGCTTGAGGCGTACTTGCAAGAGGATCCGGGTCTGTCTTGGCCTTTCGAATTTTCAGGGCGATGGTGTCAGGATCATCCATGATATGAATCCGGCTGTACTCCGATGGATCTGATTTGCTCATCTTAGACGTTCCGTCCCTTAAACTCATAACACGTGCGGCGACTTTTAAAGAAAAAAACTCAGGAAGATGAAAATAATCAACGTCATACTGGCGGTTGAAGACGCCGGCAATATCACGCGCTAACTCCAGGTGCTGCTTTTGATCTTCACCCACGGGCACATGAGTGGCCTTATAGATTAAAATATCAGCGGCCATCAGCACAGGATAGGCATAAAGGCCAAGGTTTGCTCGATCGCTATGTTTTCCTGTCTTGTCCTTAAATTGTGTCATGCGATTGAGCCATCCCAAGGGGGTCATGCATGAAAAAATCCAGGCAAGTTCACTATGCGCCGCAACAGCACTTTGAACAAAGATAGTGGACTGGTCAGGATGAATGCCTGCCGCAATATACGCTGCCGCAACTTCTTGCGTCCAACGCCGCATGTCTTTGGGATCCGGCAGGGTTGTCAACGCATGAAGGTCCACAATACAAAATAAGTTTTCATGGGTATCTTGAAGCTTGACCCAATTTCGAAGCGCCCCCAAATAGTTGCCCAAGTGCAAATTTCCGGTTGGTTGAACGCCTGATAAAATACGTCCCATTATATCCTCGATGAAAACATGAGCTTCAGGTCGTGAAATTTAAGGGCCCCCATGACATGAGAGAGGAGCAAAAAGCCCGCAACGCCAAAACTCACAAGTCCCATCACAACAAGGTCCCGCGTAAGCTCTCCCCCTAAAAGAAGAGGGTGAACCATAAATTGAAGCGATTTTAAGAGAACAACGGTCCCTCCACAGGTAAGGATCATACGTGATGAAAACTTTTTGAGGCGATCTTCAAAAACAAGATGTCCCTGGCGCCAGAGAAGATACCCCAATAAAATCGCATTAATCCACCCAGCAGCTGCGGTGGCAAAGGCAATTCCAACCTGATGAAAGGACCCCATCAATGCAAGACTCAGTCCAATATCTACCGCAATCCCTGCACACGCGGTGTAAACAGGCGTCCGTGTGTCTTGTCGAGCAAAGAAGCTGGAGCTAAAGACCTTTATCAACACATACGCGGGAAGACCCACAGCAAGGGCTTGAAGCGTAAGGGCCGTTGCGGTTGTGTCTTGGTCTGTAAAAGCCCCTCTCTCAAAGACTATCATCACAAAAAGATCGGCTAAAAAGATGAGAGCAAGAGCCGCGGGGAGAGTTAAAAACATTGAAAACTCAAGAGCTTGGCTTTGAATTTGGTGGGCCTTATTCCAGGCCTTTGCGCGGATATGTCGAGACAAAATAGGAAGAAGCGCCGTACTCACAGCAACCCCAATAACACTTAAAGGAAGTTGGTTGAGCCTATCTGCATAATTTAAATAAGAAACGGCTCCTGTGGGAAGCCACGATGCGATATAAGCCCCTAGAAAAAGATTGATTTGGACAACCCCTGACCCAAAGGCGGCGGGGGCTAAGATCTTAAAAAAGTGCGCTACATTTGCATTAAATTTCGGCCATACAAAGCGAAGACTCATCCCTTCTTTGAAGGACGGGATCCATACCCAAAGCCATTGGCAAATGCCACACCCCATCACGCCCCATGCAAAGGCATATCCAGAAGAGAAAAATTTATCATAAAAGGCGAGAATAATTGCAATCCAGACCATGTTTCCCACCATGGGGGATGAGGCCACAATGGCAAATTTATCAATAGAATTTAAAATCCCACTATAAAGGGCTGTCAAAGAGATGAAAAAAATAAAGGGAAACGTAATTCTGCTGAACTCGATCACATAAAAAAGACGATCAGGGGTGGATTTGAGCCCCGGCAGAAGAAGGGGGATTAAGGTTGGCAGGAAAAACTCGATAAAAAGGATAAGAAGAAACAAAGCCCCCACCCAAAGGGTGAGAATTTGCTCAGCAAACGTGTGGGCTTCTTTCTTTCCTTTTGTCGCTAAAAGTCCCGCAAACAAGGGAACAAAGGCCGCGTTAAAGGCGCCTTCTGCAAAAAATCGCCGAAAGATACCAGGAAATTTGATGGCAAATACAAGCGCATCTGCAGCGGGCCCTGCCCCTAAAAAAGAAGCAGTCAGAACTTCTCGAACAAACCCAACAAGACGACTTCCAATCGTATACCCACTGACTGTTGTAATAGAACGCACCAAATTCATGAGAAACCCTTCCTTAACTATTATTCAAAAATTTGTGAAAGTCTTTAAATTGAAATGTTCCCATAAGGCGTGCCGTTGCGATATAGGAAATCCCCCCCGCCATAATCCAAAATCCGACGACAAGAATACGTCTTAACGTTGACTGTGGAAGAGGGATAAACACACAAAAAGCATAGCAAAGTGCGCTCATTAAAAGGGAAGAGATCACAAGACGAGGGAGGGTTCCTTTTAAACGTGTATCAAAAATAATCCATTTCCTTAACAAAAGAATGCTGCCTAAGGTCAGAGCATTAAACCAAGCAGAAAGAGCCGTTGAAAGGGCGAGCCCCACATAGCCCAAGGGGCCAATAAAAAGACAGTTTAAAACAAAATTCAGGCAAACTGCTGCGATTGCAACCTTCATCGGCGTTTTTGTATCTTGATGAGCAAAAAAGGGCGTGCTTAAGATTTTTACAAGAACATACGCGGGAAGGCCTAGCGCAAACGCCGAAAGCGTATTCCCTGTGGCCTGTGCGTCAAGACTTGTAAACGCCCCTCTCTCAAACAAAAGCGCAACAAGGGACCCCCCCAGAACGATAAGCCCCCCGGCTGCAGGCAAGGTGATGGCAAGCGCAAATTCAACAGCTCTATTTTGAGCATAATGAGCGTGACCATGATTGCCAGCTTTGATATGCTTGGAGAGTTCAGGCAAAAGGGCTGTGCTCACCGCAATACCAATGACGCCTAGGGGAAGTTGATTCAGCCTATCCGCATAAAAAAGGTATGAAACCGCCCCCGTTGGCAGCCAGGACGCGAAAATCATGTCCATAAAAAGATTAATTTGGATAACTCCAGCACTGATGGCCCCCGGGATACCCAAACGGATGAGTGTCTTGGTTTCAGGAGAGAGCTGGGGGAGGGAGATCTTCAGACTCATTCCTTCAAAATGACAAGAAATCCAAAGCCACCCCATTTGAAGGATGCCTGCAACAAAAACAGCCCATGCCAACCCCTTTCCAGGCGAAATCCACTCCAAAAGCGCCATGAGAAGGGCTGCAATCATCGTCAAATTTAAAATAATGGGTGTTCCTGCGGGGGCTGCAAACTTTCCCATAGAATTAAGAATTCCACTCAAAAGGGACGCCAGTGAGATAAAAAGAATATAGGGAAACGTGATGCGAGACAAAGCCACTGCAAGGGCAAACCGCTCTGGGGTTTCTTCGAAACCAGGGGCAAACAAAAAGATGGCCGTTCCCATGAAATTTTCAACAAGAAGAACAAACCCTGTGAGCCCAAAAAGGAGAAGGGCAAAGATTTTTTCTCCATAAAGGCGGGCAGCCGTTGGTCCTGAAGAGACAAGAACCCCCGAAAAAAGAGGAACAAACGCCGCATTAAAGGCCCCTTCTGCAAAAAATCGTCGGAAGAAATTTGGTAGCTTGAACGCCACAAAAAAAGCATCCGTAAGACCGCTCACCCCTAAAATCCCAGCAATAAGGGCATCTCGTACAAACCCAGTCATACGGCTTGCAAAAGTAAATCCTCCAACGGTAGCTATAGACCTGTAAAGGCGCATATATTCATTCCAGCTATTAAATTGGCTAGACTATAGACCAGGCCACAAGCGTCAATCAAGGATTGTCTTTCTTAATCCTCATGGGATGGCGTTTCGATACCAACCACATCCTCGTCTTCTCCAAAGTCAGAGGTGTCTTCGAGCACATCATCACTCTCCAACAGAGGCTCAAGCGCTTCTGCAAGATTGAGATCATCCTCTAAGCCAGGGACAAGAGGGATAGGCTTTGCCTCAGACGCAGGGGGACGCCCCCGGCGCTTTTTCACCAAGGCTTCTGGATCAAAGGCGCTGGCGCATTTAGGACACATAATAGGCTGGTGACACATGTCATAAAAACGCGTGTTACAGGTTGGACAAATCCGCTTGAGTCCCCATTCAGGTTTGGACATTGAGAGATTCCTTTCTTAAAGTTTTCATTTTGTAAACGGCTTTGTCATGAGTTACCAAATCTGTCAATAACCTGACGCTATTTTTCTCGATTTTTTTTCTAAATCATGCCATGAAGCTCTCAGGAAGGGAAAAATGTCAGGCATGATGATTGCAATTGATGGGCCTGCAGGAGCAGGAAAAGGAACCTTAGCGCGGCGGTTGGCGCACCTTTATCATTTGGCACATCTTGATACAGGCCTTTTATATCGAGCAGTAGGGTTAAAAATGCTAGATAAGGGAGAAGACCTTGCCGACAAAAAGGCTGCTGTAACCACAGCTTTGTCCTTAAAAGCAAAAGACCTCACAAACCCGGCCCTACGCGATGAGGCGGTGGGAAATGCGGCCTCTTGTATTGCGCCATTTAAAGAAGTGAGGGAGGTTCTGTTGACCTTTCAACGAAACTTTGCAAATCATCCTCCTGCGGGAAAACAAGGTGTGGTGATAGATGGCAGGGACATTGGCCTTGTGATTCTTCCTCAGGCCTTGTGCAAGATTTATGTAACAGCCTCTCCAGAAATCAGAGCAGAACGCCGACTCAAAGAGTTGCATGACAAAGGAATAGACAGTACATACGAAGCGATTCTTGAGGACATTAAACGACGAGATGAGCGGGATCAAACAAGGAAAACCTCTCCTTTGCGTCCAGCAAAAAATGCTTATATTTTAGATACATCCATGATGGGAATCGATGAGGTTGTTGACAAAGCCTGCGCTTATGTAGAATCAACATATTCTAAGGCTTACAAATAGTCTTAAGTCTGATATACTCCTCTTATCTTAACCTTGTTGTCGAGATAAAACAGGATGAATAGAAAAATTTCGGCGTTTCTATTCAATGAACAACTCAATCCGTTCTTCTTTATGAGCCGAATATAAAGAAGACAGTTTAAGGAAATTTATTAATGACAGAACAATCCTCTTTATCTGGAAGCGCTCTCCCTCCTGAAACAGAAAACTTTGCAGCCCTTTTAGAAGAATCCCTTGGAAAGACAGGCGGTCTTGAAGGACGCGTCATCAAAGGAAAAGTGATTGCCATTGAAAATGATGTGGTCATCATTGATGTTGGCTTAAAATCAGAAGGCCGCGTTCCTTTAAAAGAATTTACAGCGTCTGGACCCGGAACCCCCCTCACTGTGGGCGATACGGTTGAAGTCTATTTAGAGCGTTTGGAAGATAAAAACGGAGAAACAGTTCTCAGCTATGAAAAAGCACGTCGCGAAGCCTCTTGGCAGCAACTTGAAAAATCCCATGAAAAGAATGAACCTGTTGAAGGCGTCATCTTTGGACGTGTAAAGGGTGGATTTACAGTTGACCTAAGTGGAGCGGTCGCCTTCTTGCCGGGGAGTCAAGTTGATATTCGCCCTGTGCGCGATGTCTCCCCACTCATTGGGGTGATGCAACCTTTCCAAATTTTGAAAATGGATCGAAGCCGCGGAAACATCGTTGTGTCAAGGCGGGCGATCCTTGAAGAAACGCGTGCAGAAGCCAGGACAGAGCTTGTGTCTCGTCTTGAGGAAGGTCAAATCCTTGAAGGAATTGTGAAAAATATCACAGACTATGGCGCCTTCATTGATTTAGGCGGCGTCGATGGCCTTCTGCATGTAACAGATATTGCCTGGCATCGTGTCAATCACCCATCGGAAGTGCTAACAGTAGGACAATCCATAAAGGTCCAAATCATTCGGTTTAATTCTGAAACTCAACGGATTTCTTTAGGCATGAAGCAGCTTGAAAGTGATCCCTGGGCTGGAGCTGACCTACGATATGCTGCCGGAACGGAAGTAGCAGGACGCGTCACCAACATCACTGATTATGGGGCTTTCGTTGAGCTTGAAGCAGGCATTGAAGGATTGGTCCACGTAACAGAGATGAGCTGGACAAAGAAAAACATGCCCCCTGGGAAAATTGTATCTACAAGTCAAGAGGTTAAGGTGAGAGTTCTTGATATAGATGCTTCCAAACGCCGGATTAGTCTTGGCATGAAGCAATGCATCCCCAATCCTTGGGCCGCTCTTCAAGAAAAATATGCCATCGGCTCTGAGGTTGAAGGAGAGGTCAAAAATATCACCGAATTTGGTCTTTTCGTAGGTCTTACGGATGATATTGACGGCATGGTTCATATGTCGGATATCTCATGGGATAAGTCTCCAGAAGACGCCATTTTAGCCTATAAAAAAGGCATGAAAGTGCGGGCGAAAATCTTGGATATTGATCCTGAAAAGGAGCGTGTCAGTCTTGGCATTAAACAGCTTACAGGGGATCCTTTTGAAGAAAGTATCTCAGGCCTTAAAAAAGGCTCTGTTGTAACGTGTGAGGTGACCGCCGTCCTTGAAAGTGGGATTGAGGTCGGCCTTGCGGGCGGGTTGAGTGGATTCATTCGCAAAAATGAACTTTCTCGAGAGCGCACAGAACAACGATCTGATCGTTTCGCCGTAGGAGAAAAGGTTGATGCCAAGATCACTCAAATCGAGAGGTCTAATCGAAAGATTACCTTGTCTATCAAAGCGCGCGAGACAGAAGAAGAGCGTCAAGCCATGGCTGAGTACGGATCCACAGACAGTGGAGCCAGCCTGGGCGATATTCTAGGGGCCGCGCTTGAGCAGGTAAAGGAAAAGAAATCTGCTGAAGCGGCGCCGAAAAAAGCTGAAAAGAAAGAAGACGCACCAAAAAAGGCTGACAAGAAAGAAGACGCAGCGCCTTCAAAGGAAAAACCAAAGAAGGTCACTAAAAAGAAAGTGACAGAGTAAGACCTCGCTAAAAAGAAAATGACAGAGTAAGACCTCTGTCATTCCCATTCTCTGTCCCCGCCCCCTCTTGTCATCCCCGGGCTAGAAATCCTTTGTTCGTCGTGTCATTCGTCCCACTTTTGTCAGCCCCGCCCCCTCTTGTCATCCCCGCGAAGGCGGGGATCCAGATAAAACCTTTTAAAAACAGAATGT
>CAZSAH010000054.1:0-10754 GCA_964605015.1 uncultured Alphaproteobacteria bacterium
GCGCAAAACCCTGTTACGAGGCCAAAGGCTCCCATTGCGCAAAACCCTGTTACGAAGCCGAAGGCTGGTGTAAGCGCGCAAAACCCTGTTACGAGGCCAAAGGCTGGTGTAAGCGCGAGGAAGCCCATTGCTAAAAGCCATCTACGTTCAGTGATCACTCTTCAAGAAACAAATTATCTAGACGTCAATCACCAGGTCGATCTTAAACTTAAACGTCAAAAAGAAGAAAATGATGCCTGGTGGAAAGCCTTTCACCAGGCCAATCTTAAACGTAAAGAAGAAGAAGATAAGGCCCGGGAAGCCTTTCACCAGGCCAATCTTAAACGTAAAGAAGAAGATAAGGCCCGGGAAGCCACTCGTCAGGCCGATCTTAAACGTCAAAAAGAAGAAGCAGATAAGGCCTGGGAAGCCGGGCGTCCGGCCAGAGAAGCCCGGGAAAAGATTCGGCAAGAAATTGAGCTCCTTTTGCAAAAAGCAGAACAAGCACAGGCGGCTTTTGCAAAAAGAGTAGAGCTCTTTGCGCAAGGCAATCCCCGCGTAGCCCTTCGCCCGGAAGATCAAGAAGCTTATATGGAGAAGCTTAGGACAGCTTTGGCACTAGCTGAGGCAGTAGTTGAGGCTGATCCTACGTACGCGGATTTTGTAAGGGGCCACTACAAGCCCAGAGTTCATAAGGCTATGGAAAGAGAACCTCAACTCGCCGTAGCTCTTATAGAAGCAGAAGAAAAGCACGAGGCTGCAGTTAGCCTGAAAAAAGAGCGCGCTATTAGAGAGGAACAGGATGCGGCGCATGCAGAATCTTTAAGAAAAGACCAGGAAAAGCGTATCCTTCTCATGCTGGAGACTAGAAAGAAAGAGGCTATCAAGTGTTTAAATCTACGCCAGAAAGAGCTTTTTGCTCAACGACAGGTGATCGAGAGGGATTTGCGTACCATTGGCTTGGCCCCACAATCCAAAGATGACCCAAAACTTAAGGATCAGATTGAGGCAAAACAAAAAGAACTCTCAGAGATTGTGCAAGAAGACGAGTCTATCTTGAGTGCATTGAAAAACATCGACAAACCAGTTGCTCCAGAGGCACGGGCTGGAAAGCTATTGAATTGGTTTGCAGATGAAAAGGTGCAAGCCTTTGCGAATGAGTTAAAAGGGGAAAATCCTGAGATGACAGAGTTTGAAGTTTCTGGGTGGGCAAACTGGATACAAACAGGGTTAAGGGGTCTTTCTGAGGAAGAAGCACGCTATACTTTCCAACACCCAGAGAGGATTGAAGCAGAGCAAGCGGTAGAGAGCTTGACTCGTTTGCTCAATGAGCATTTAGGGACCCCAGATCAGCCGGCCTATGAGCCTGCTGCACTCGTAGCGTTTCTACGGGAGAAAAAAAACAGCGGTAGACTCTTGGAAAAACACGAGATAGGAATGCGCATTTCTCACATGCTTGAAGATCTTCAACGAGCAATGGAAACAGCTCACCAAGATGATACTATTTTATATAAAAAGCAGATGCCGGGATATCGCCATAGTTGTGGTTATTTCTCCCTAGGAATTATGCCCGAAGAAGCCAAAAGTCAGTTGTTGCAAAATCTGGCAGCAGACAACCCTCAAGTGGACCTTTATAGAGAGATGATCGCAGATGATATCTTGGAGGCTGCTGAGAATGGCAATCTTCCTGATGGGTTAAAAACTGTGGGAGAAGGCCTTTTGCAAAAGAGGACTGAAGCAGAACAAGAGGTGGCGAGCTTGGCTCGTGTGCTCAATGAGCATTTAGGGACCCCAGATCAGCCAGCTGCCTATGAGCCAGCTGCATTCACTCTAGAGGGACTGCAAGACGCACTACCAGATGATGAACAACTCTTGCAGAAGACAAAGGGAGGAATGACTGTTTCTGACACGTTTGAAGGGCTTCAAGAAGCAATAGAGACTCTCCAACAGACAGAAGATGATCTCAGAGACTGGGCTCAACAAAAGGAAACTGTGAGCGCCTACATAGAGGCTGAAATACGACCAGATGTGCGACTTACCTTCCTTCCGAATGGAGGAAGTGGAGTCATGGCGGTGCTTGCAGAACTCAATCATTTTATTCTTAATATTTATAGTCCTGTAGATGGTGCTTCGAAGAAATTAACGCTTGCGTATAATCATACACCCTATGATGCGGAGGCACAGGGCTTGCGGACACTCAACCTTCTCTACACCCCCGGGCATTATGATCGGCTGACGGATCACTTTATTCCTTTTATAGGGTCTGCTGTTGCTTACGAAGATCCGTTTGCTAAGTATATGGAAAAAAAGGTGAAGCGCGTAAATGAAGAAGCTTTTAAGCAAGAAATGTTGATCCTAGATGAAGAGATAGCCCCTGGAGTACATGCACTAGATGCTCTATTAAAGGACGCAACAGAGGGACAAGAAGATGAGAAAGAAAGAATGTCACAGACCCTTGCTATTCAAGGGTATATGGCTGAAGTGCAGGTGTTGAGGAAGCGAGACATAACCTTTGATCAAGCTAAAAAAGAATTTGAAGGCTTTCTTGCAGATCTGAAAGACAAACAAGCGACTCTCCTTAAAAAAAGAACAGATAGCCGTGTTCTGCAGCATCTTATAAAGGCGTCTTCTCGAGAGACTATTGTAAGCAAGCAAAATGGGGACAAAATTGCGACTCACATTGATCCTAAAGAAATAGGAACAATGATGACTAGCATATTAGGCGCAGTTTTTCCCAAAGTGACCTATCCAAAGGACTTCCAAACCTCTTACAAAGCCATGATTGATCAAATCATCTTTGATATGTGGGATAAGGGATATGTGGCCTTTGATATTAGGGACAAGGATGGTCTCTATGGAAAAGTTAAGGGAGCTGATTACGAAAAACTCTTAGATTTTATGGGAGGAAAGGGAAAACCTGTTTTGTATGATAGCTTGGGAATCTTTTTGTCTGGACTCGGTAAGACTCCTGAACCAGATGAAATCAAATATTATGATGAGATGTGGAGAGAAGGTGTGAGAATACTTGGGGAAAGAGTAAAGGAAGGATCTCTAAAAACGCTCACTGAAGCTGGAAAAATCCTGTTTGGAAAGCGTGAAGAGTGGCTTGCTGGTGCGAAAGCAAAAGAGGCCGGACAAGAAACGACCTTTCAATATGGGAGCCCGGCCGTCGGCGGTTATACAATTCACTTGAACCTCTCCGACCCTGATCCTACGAAATTGCGCCATGACCACGATATGGTTACAAACCTGCCTAAATATGAGCTAGATCCGAGCACCGGTGAGCTGATACCTAAAATGGTGCCTATGTATGATGGGGTTTCTCTACTGATACGCTTGAATACCATTCATAACTCCATCGTTGGAATTTATTTAGAAGCAAAAAGTCAAGGGGAGGCGGCTTTAAAGAGATTCTTCGAAAACAACTACATCGGTTATCTGAACGGCTGTTTGGATGCAATTTCTCAAGCTCTTCAAAATAATCTTATAAAGGAAAATCTAAGTTTTAGTGAAAAATTAGAAGGGCTTACAAAAGATAGGGCTATCTATGCTGTACTTGAGGCAATGAATCCAGTAACACCTCAAAAGGTGATGGAGGAATTCAGAGCTTTGATAAGGAAAGGTCAACGCCATCGTGAAGGCGTTTTTGAAGAGGCGGACATAGAGACTGCACTCGAAGCGGCAGATGACTTTATGTAGTAGTATTTTTCCCGCATAGCAATACTTGTCATAATAATACTTGTCATCCCCTCACTCTTGTCATCCCCGACTTAGAAGTTCTTGATTTTCAAAGAAAATCTTGAGAGCTTCTTGATCGGGGATCTTTTTTGTTACGGACAAGATCCTCGGTCTAGAAAAGTCATTGTTTTTCGAAGAAAAACAATGACTTTTCTAGACCGAGGATGACAAAAGTAGGGGAGTAACAAGCAAAGGGCATTGCATGCCTCAAAAGTTACCCCCACAAATCTTTGAGCTTTGAAAAAAAGCCTTCGGACAGAGGGCTGGAATGGGATTTTTTCTCGAGACTGGCGAATTCTTCCAACAGCTCTCTCTGGCGTTTGGTCAGATTGACGGGGGTTTCGACAGTGGTTTCAATGTACATATCTCCTCGCATAGAAGAGCGCAGAATCGACATGCCTTTGCCTTTAAGGCGGAATTGTTTGCCCGATTGGGTGCCCTCAGGGATCTTAACGCGTGCCGTGTGCCCATCAATAGCGGGGACTTCAATATCGCCGCCTAAGGTAGCGGTGGACATGGAAATGGGGACTTGGCAATAAATGTTGGGCCCATCCCGGTGAAAAAACTTGTGGGGCTTGATGTGCAGGAAGATGTAAAGGTCGCCTGAGGCGCCGCCTCTTAAGCCAGCTTCCCCTTCGCCAGCAAGGCGAATACGGGCCCCGTCTTCAATTCCTTCGGGAATGGTCACGGAAAGGGTTTTTTCCTTTCGAACGCGCCCAGATCCAGCACAAGGTTTGCACGGGTTCTTAATGATTTGGCCCAGGCCATGGCATTGGGAACAGGCGCGCTCAACGGTGAAAAATCCTTGGCGAGCGCGGGTTTTCCCTTGACCATGACAGGTGGGGCAGGTTTCGGCCTTTGCCCCTTCTGCAGCCCCCGATCCATGGCAAACGGTGCAGGTTGTGTGGGTTGGGATTTTGATGTTTTTCTTTAATCCCTTGAACGCGTCATCCAGGGATATTTCCATATTATAGCGCAGATCAGACCCTTGGAGGGCGGCCGTTTGAGCGTTTCTTCCTTGCCCACCTCCCATGAATTCGCTGAACATATCGTCGAAAATATTGCCAAAGCCTGAAGCAGAAAAATCAAAGCCACCCGCTTGCTGGTATCCACCACCGCCGCCCATGCTCCCGTCAAAGGCGGCGTGCCCCATACGATCGTAGGCGGCGCGCTTTTGATCGTCTTTAAGCACTTCATAGGCTTCGCTGATTTCTTTGAATTTTTTTTCCGATTCTTTGTCCCCTGCGTTTTTATCAGGGTGATATTTCATGGCGAGTTTGCGGTAAGCTTTCTTAAGCTCGTCCGGCGTTGCACTGCGCGCAACCCCTAAAAGGTCATAGTAATCTTGCTTTGCCATGGAGTTCCTTGCTGTCCCTCGGTGTTATTGTGAGGGCTTGTCATCATCATTTTTTTTGTCATCGACCTCTTCAAAGTCAACGTCGACCACATCTTCTTTGGCGGTAGCCTCCGATTCATCTGGAATCTCAGAAGACGTGTCCTCTTGAGAGGCCTTATAAATGGCTTCTCCTAAGACCATGGAAGATTGGGTTAAAATCTCCATTTTTTGCTCAATGAGAGATTTTTCAGGGGAATCAAGAGCTTCGCGCAAATCTTTTGCGGCCGCTTCTACTTTTTCACGATCCGTTGCCCCAATTTTATCCCCATGTTCTTTAAGGGTTTTTTCTGTGGTGTGCAGCAGCGCTTCCGCATGGTTGCGCACTTCGACAAGGGCGCGGCGTTCTTTGTCTTCGCTGGCATGGGCTTCGGCATCTTTGACCATTTTTTCAACATCTTGGTCCGATAGGCCTCCAGAGGCTTCAATACGGATTTGTTGTTCTTTTCCTGTGGCTTTGTCCTTTGCAGAAACATGAACAATACCGTTGGCGTCAATGTCAAAGGTGACCTCAATTTGAGGAACACCCCGTGGAGCAGAGGGAAGGCCCATCAGATCAAACTGGGCTAAGAGCTTGTTGTCTGCAGCCATTTCGCGTTCTCCTTGGAAAACGCGGATGGTAACAGCTGTTTGGTTGTCCTCAGCCGTTGAAAAGGTTTGGCTTTTCTTTGTAGGGATGGTTGTGTTGCGATCAATAAGGCGTGTGAAGACACCGCCCAAGGTTTCAATGCCAAGGGACAGAGGCGTCACATCCAACAAAAGCACATCTTTAACTTCGCCCTTTAAAACGCCGCCTTGAATGGCAGCGCCCAGAGCCACAACCTCATCCGGGTTCACACCGCGATGGGGGTCTTTCCCAAAGAATTTCTTTACGGTTTCAATGATTTTTGGCATACGGGTCATGCCCCCCACCAAAATCACCTCATCAATGCGTCCAGCTGTTAGGCCCGCATCCTCAAGGGCGGCCTTGCAGGGTTTGATGGTCCGTTCCACAAGGTCTTCCACAAGGCTTTCGAGCTTAGCCCGGGTGAGTTTGACATTTAAATGCTTAGGCCCTGAGGCGTCCGCTGTAATAAAGGGAAGGTTCACATCAGTCTGCATCGCACTTGAAAGCTCAATTTTAGCTTTTTCTGCAGCTTCTTTGAGACGTTGCAGGGCAAGTTTATCGCTGCGCAAGTCAATTCCTTGCTCTTTTTTGAACTCATCCGCTAAGTATTCGATGATGCGCTGGTCAAAGTCTTCTCCGCCCAAAAAGGTGTCTCCATTGGTGGATTTGACTTCAAAGACGCCGTCCCCGATTTCAAGAACGGAAATATCGAAGGTTCCGCCCCCTAAGTCATAAACTGCAATGACTTCGCCTTCTTTCTTGTCGAGACCATAGGCCAGGGCAGCGGCTGTGGGCTCATTGATAATGCGCAGCACTTCAAGGCCTGCAATTTTACCCGCGTCTTTTGTAGCTTGCCGTTGGGAGTCATTAAAGTAAGCGGGAACGGTGATCACCGCTTGGGTTACCTTTTCTCCGAGGAAATTTTCAGCTGTTTCTTTCATTTTTTGAAGAATAAAGGCGCTGACTTCGCTGGGGCTATAGCTTTTGCCCTCAATCTCAACCCAGGCGTCCCCATTAGGTCCGGCGACGATTTTATAGGGAACAAGGCTCATGTCTTTTTTTGTGATGGGGTCGTCAAAACGGCGTCCCACAAGGCGCTTTATGGCAAAAAGGGTATCTTCAGGATTGGTGACCGCTTGTCTTTTTGCGGCTTGCCCGACAAGGCGCTCTCCTGTGCTTGTAAAAGCGACCATAGAGGGGGTGGTCCGAGCTCCTTCTGCGTTTTCAATAACGCGGGCCTCTTTCCCTTCCATAATAGCCACACAAGAGTTGGTGGTTCCAAGGTCAATTCCAATCACTTTACTCATTTGCTTTCCTCTTTTCTTATCATACGGTTAATTTTTCTGGGGCGGCCCCACTCCTTGTCATCCTGAATTTATTTCAGGATCTCATTGTCGCCGAGATGCTGAAACAAGTTCAGCATGACACTATTAGTATGTCATCCTGAACTCGTTTCAGGATCTCATTGCCGCTGAGATGCTGAAACAAGTTCAGCATGACAAGAGCTATCTGCCTATATAGGAAGGGGGTCAGGTGATTTCAAGTCCCCCTCCGTCTTTTTTTTTGCAACCCCAACAAGAGCAGGGCGCAAAAGGCGACCATGAATCTTATAGCCGGGTTGCAGAACATGGACGACTGTTCCCGCAGCTTGATCCGTCTCTTCCACCTCAAACATGGCTTGGTGGAAATGGTGATCAAAGGGATGGCCGAGGGGGTCAATCCTTTCCACATGATGCTTTTTAAAAACAGAAAGGAGCTCGTTTTCTGTGATTTCAACGCCTTCCAAAAGGCTTTTAAGAAGCTTTTCAGGCTCCGCATGATCTTCCGGTACGCTTTCAATCGCGCGCCTTAAATTATCAACAACCGTTAAAAGCTCACGCGCAAAGCCAGAAATCGCAAATTTTGCCGTATCTTCTCGCTCGCGTTCCGCGCGCTTGCGATAGTTGTCAAGCTCTGCAAGGGTGCGTAAAAGCTGATCTTTTAATTTCCCAACATCTTCTTGTTCCGGCTCTTTTGGCGCGTCAGGAAGAGGGGTTTCATCAAGGGGAGCATCGTCTTCATTGTCTGTCATGAGTTACCTATCGTTTTGCTAATGAGTTTTGCCGTATAGTCTACCATAGGAATGATGCGACTATAATTTAATCTTGCAGGGCCAATCACACCGATGGCGCCCACAATGCGGCCATTATCCGTAGAATAAGGCGAGATAATAAGGGAAAAACCCGAAAGTTTGAAGAGGTTACTTTCGGCTCCAATAAAAATTTGAACCCCATCGGCCGCAATGGCTGAATCCAAAAGGTCAAGCAGGTCCTTTTGGGTGTCGAGGGCTTCAAAAAGGCTTCGAATCAGGTTGAGCTCTTCCATATGGCGGACATCAGACAAAAGGTGAGATTGCCCCCGAACGATAAGAGAGGTCGCCGCCCCTTTGCCCGCCCAAATGGCAAGACCGTCTTCCACAATCTTAGTAGTCAAAAGATCAAGTTGGCTTTTATTCTCTTCAAGTTCTCCCAAGATCTGTATCTTCGCTTCTTTGAGTGTTTTGC
This sequence comes from uncultured Alphaproteobacteria bacterium, assembly GCA_964605015.1. Taxonomy (GTDB): domain Bacteria; phylum Pseudomonadota; class Alphaproteobacteria; order UBA9655; family UBA9655; genus UBA9655. The sequence continues at coordinate 8,261 of CAZSAH010000054.1, forward strand.
CCACAAGGCGGCTGTTCAAGTAGTTTCCTGCCTCGATGAGGCTTGAGGGAGGAAGCCCAAGGGGCGTTTCGATAATCCTGTTTTCCACAAGACCATCCTCTGTGATCAACACCACAAGGACTCGGCCTGGATTTAAGAAAACAAATTCCATATGCTTTAAAATAGCTTCAGATTTAGGAGCGAGAACCAGGCCCGCGCACCGACTGAGGCCAGACAAGGCCTTGGTGGTGTCATCCAAAAGGGTTGAAAGGCTTTTGCCCGTTGCTTTGCAATGGTGGTTAATTTCTTGTTGTTCTTGGGGAGAAAGGTCTCCGATTTCCAAGATGCCATGGACAAAAAGCCGCAGGCCGGCCTCTGTGGGAAGCCTGCCGGCAGACGTGTGGGGAGCGTATAAAAGGCCGGCCCCCTCTAAATCCGCCATAACGCTTCGGATGGTGGCGGAAGACAAGGAGATCCCCAAGCGGTTGGACAAGCTTTTTGAGCCAATGGGCTCGCCCGTTTCAACGTAAGCGTCCACAATGTGGCGGAAAACCTCGCGTGATCTTTTGTCCAGCTCTTCTAATTTTATCATGGCACTGCCTGTTTACACATTAAACCTAAAGTGGAATACATCGCCATCGTTGACAACATAGTCGCGCCCTTCAAGGCGGAGCTTGCCTGCGGCTTTTGCCCCTTGTTCTCCTTTGTAGGCCACGTAATCTTCGTAAGCGATTGTTTCCGCACAAATAAAACCCCGCTCAAAGTCGCTGTGAATAACGCCCGCGGCTTGGGGGGCTTTGGCTCCCCTTTCAAGGGTCCACGCCCGCGCTTCTTTGGGGCCAATGGTAAAGAAAGTCAAAAGGTTTAACAGGGCATAGCCTTCCCGAATAACACGGGCCAGGCCCGTTTCCTCAAGGCCAAGACTTTGAAGAAATTCTACTTTTTCCTCCTCGCCCTCAAGAGAGGCCACTTCAGCTTCAATAGCAGCTGAGACAAGGGCCATTCGGCCCCCGTGGCGGTTGACAGCCTCCGTAAAAGGATTGCCTGTAACGGCCTGTTCTTCCGCCACATTACACACATAAAGGATGGGCTTTGTTGTGATGAGCTGTAGCCGGTTGAGGTCTTCTCGCTCCTCAGGAGCACATTGAATCAAACTGGCTGGTTTTCCTGCTTTTAGAAGTTCGAGTGCTCTTTCCATCAGGGGGAACTGGGCCACGGCTTGAGGATCCTTCACACGAAGCTTTTTTTCAAAGGCGGGCATGCGTTTTTCAAGACTTTCAAGATCCGCCAGCATGAGTTCCGTTTCAATGATCTCAATGTCGCGCAGGGGATCGATGTGCCCTTCCACATGGGTAATATCGGAATTTTCAAAGCACCGCACCACATGGACGATCGCATCCACTTCTCGAATATGGCCTAAGAATTGGTTGCCCAATCCTTCCCCTCGGCTAGCGCCCCTCACAAGGCCTGCAATATCCACGAATTCAAGCTGGGTGGGGATGATTTTAGCTGACCCCGCAAGGCGCGCCAGCTCGTAAAGCCGTGGATCCGGCACGCCCACTCGCCCGATGTTGGGTTCTATGGTGCAAAAAGGATAGTTGGCGGCTTCCGCCGCTGCCGTTGCTGTTAAGGCATTAAAAAGAGTCGACTTTCCCACGTTGGGAAGCCCCACAATGCCACATTTAAATCCCATGAGATATCTCCGTCATTATCCTCGCGCCGTATTCAAGAGGGGACGCGGTTAGTAAAAGATGAACGTCATCCGCAAGCACAGGCAGAAGAGGATCAAGCCATCGGTGATCTTCCTGTGTAAAGGAGGAAAGCACATAAGAGGTCACTCCTTCTTTATGAAGAGGGCGTCCGATCCCAATGCGCACCCGCCAATACTGGGGACCAAGATGGGCATCCAAATCCCTCAGCCCATTATGGCCACCATGGCCGCCCCCTTGTTTAACACGCACCTTCCCTGGCGCCAAGTCGAGATCATCATGAAAAACAATAATGTGATCAGGAGGGATCTTAAAAAAACGAGCCGCTTCAGCAACGGGCTGACCTGACCGATTCATGTAAGTCGAGGGTTTAAAAAGATACACCCGCTGATGATCCACTTGCCCTTCGGTCAAAAGGCCTGAAAACTTCGTCTTTTCTGGAGGAAAACCATAGCTTTTGCGAATCTCTTCCAGGCACATAAAGCCCACATTGTGCCGATGGGCGGCGTAATCACGTCCTGGGTTTCCAAGGCCAACAAGAAGGTACATAGACGCTTTTCTTTCCTACAGAAAATGGTGGAGAGGGGCGCTGCTCAAATAGAGGGAAGCCATCTTATGATCTCACTGCAGTCTTTCGCCATTTTATATTTATAGTGTATACTAGATTTTCTGCAGGGTCAAACTTTCTGGTTGGCCATTTGAAGATATTTTTTTAATTTTTTGTTATTGTAAAAATTGTTTGTTAGTATAATACTTGTCATCCCCGCGCAGGCGGGGATCCAGTAAAAACAACGCATTCCGTAGGA
>CAZSAH010000055.1:0-10547 GCA_964605015.1 uncultured Alphaproteobacteria bacterium
AGTTGCCGGATCAGCCTTAATCGGCAAAGTCGGAATAGATCAAACGACGCCAGGGACAACGAATGCGGTTTCAATCGCGCAGATAGGGGCAACGACGGTCACAACGGGTGCCGGCGCGTCCAGCGCCGGGACGCAGCGCGTTATCACAGCAACCGATTCCACAATTGGAACTGTAACCACGGTTACAAGCGTAACCGGGGCAACGATCAACAATGGCGGCGGAGGATCGGCCGTCAATATCCAGGACGGCGGTAACACAATCACCGTTGATGGAACGGTTTCAATAACTGGAACGGTGACGACTTCGGACTCGGCAACGCAAGTTGATGATGCTCCGTTCACTCCTGCAACATCGAGAATTCTCATCACGGGCGCGACGTATGATGATGTTGCGACGGATTCGATTGATGAAGGAGACGCGGGCGCGATGCGGATGAGCGCTAATCGCAATCTTTACACCATGATTCGCGATGGCCAAGGGAATGAACGTGGAACTTATGTTGATGGGAACAATAGGTTGACGGTTTCCGTTGACAACAATCTGACGCTTGGGGCGAGCAGAGAGCAAATCGGCGCTTTGAGCGAAAATGAAGGCGTCAACATTGGGATAGTGAACATCGTCGATCAGGTGAAGACGCGGCAAGATTGTGCCACATCTTCAAGGGTTCTACCTGTTACAAGTTCAACAACGAATGCCACATTGATCGGATACAATTCCAGCCGGGTTGGATTTTCAATTTTCAACGATTCATCGTCGGTTCTTTATGCTAAATGGGGCGCAAGCGCGGCTTCAAATAGCTATACGGTGCAAGTCGGGGCTGGTGGATTTTACGAATCGCCATTTCCTTGCTATAGAGGACAGATTGACGGAATTTGGGCGACGGCAAACGGAACGGCTTATGTAACAGAAACGTATTACTAACGTCATGAGACGTAAGGAGATTTATGGGTTTTGAATCAATTTTGACAGTAGGACCATCCATTTCGGCGGATGGTGGGAAGCCACTTCAGAGAGCGGACAAGACGGGCGCGACGGTTTCCCAAGATGCGCATTTGCGATTGCATGAAGCAAATTATCGCGGGACCGTTTTTTGTTTCGGCCTTACGAGCACGGCCCTCGCGGCAGCAAATGCTATTGCGACGGGACTCACATCCACCGCACAACCCGTGATTGGCTTGTGGAATCCTTTGACCTCCCAAGTCAATTTAGTGGTTTACAAAGCAAACATTGGAATCACCGTTCTAGCCAATACCGCCGTCAATCCTGGCGGTTTCATGTGGCTCGTTTCAACGGGTCAATCGGCGATTTCCTCGGGTTCGACTCCATTCAATTGCAAAACGCTGGCACAAGCTGGGAGTTCCGCGAAGGCTTTCGCCATGTCCACGGCTTTGACCGGCCTTTCGGGATCATTGACGGCAATGAGGGCGGCGTCCATTGGCACATTTAACGCGGTCGGTCCAGGTACGGCGGCCCCACAACCCATTGGCGGCCAGCTTGAAGAAATCGTTGATGGAGCCTTGATTGTTCCTCCAGGTGGCGTTTTGGCCATCATGAATCAGCTTTCCACGACGACGGTGAGCTGCAATGTGGGCATAACTTGGGAGGAGGTTGGGATTTAAATGAGTGAATTTACAGTTAAAACAACCCAAGAAATCGGGACGGTCGTTAACTCAGTCAAACTCCTTTACGTTAAAGGGACATCGGCGGTGAATAGTGACACGTTCACTTGCTCGCCTATCGCGTCCGTCGTTGGAGCATTCTTGATTGCCTCGGATGGGACGGTTGGGACAATGACTTTCTCAACCAATATCATCACCGTAACCAATGGCGGAACGAAAGTTTGGTCGGGCTTGGCGTGGGGGACGTGAATGCCTCTCTATCAGAATCCGCCTATTAGCGTTCCTCATAGATCAGGATATTATTACACCTCGCGAGGCCTCGCCGCGTTCACAACAAATTATACTCAGAACACACTCTATGGAACGCCGTTCGTTGTTCCGAGAAACACCACTTACACAAAGGTCGCGCTTGTTGTGACGGCTGTGGCTTCGACGAATTGCCGGGTGGGCGTTTATCAAGACGGCGGCGGCATCCCGACAAATCTGATTTCTGAATTGGCGACGTTGGACACGCACACGGCAGGAGGATTGATAACGGCTACGATAAGCCTTCCTCTTCAGGAGGGTTCTGTTTGGCTGGCTTGCGCAGTTCAAGGCGGTGCGGCAACTCTTGGAAATATCTCCACGGCTGGTATTGGAGTGAGCGAGCTTGGCTTGGTCAATCCGAATTCGGATACAACCGCCGTCTTGGGCTATACGCAAACCGGAATCAGCGGGGCGTTGCCGACGACTTGGGGTGCGACGCTGACAACTTCGACAAACTTGCCGGCCGTATTTTTAGCTCCACAATAGAAGCTTTTTAGCATAAACTTGTAACATGAAATTGTTACAAATCATTCTTTTGGCCCTGCTGACGGGATGTGGGACCTCCATTCAAAACGCCGTGATTTCATCGGAATTCGAATCTCCCGCATTGGAGAAAAGTGTCCAAGAATGGAACAATGTCGCGGGATATGACCTCATTTCATGGGATGGCGAAGCCGATTTGCAGATTACGGTTAAAAAGGTCGATAGAACCGAGCTTGAGGACGCCTCTTGGCAGGGCGAAGCTGATTTCACTGATTCAACTCATTGCGTCATAAAGATTAGAAAACGCGATCCGGGGGAGCGGTACGAGTGGAACTTATTTGCCCATGAGATCGGGCATTGTTTTGGTCTGAATCATTCTAAAGATCCGAATTCGATCATGTACCCGAAACCGATTGGGTGGGAATTCACGGAGGACGATCTCGCCTTTCTCAAAGTTTCTCCACCTCAATGATGGTGCCAAATCCGATCTTTTGGATTTTCTGAAAATATTCGAATTTGCACCATCTTAGATTATCATCCACAATCAACCCCAACCGCTTTAGAGCATCGCGGCCGCCTTTGAAGCCACCGGAGAGATTGTCGTCATCCAAAGCGCGCGCGCGAAGGCTCGTCACCTTCACCCTCATCGGCGTGGTTGCCTTTTCAATTTTTCCGTTCAGCGCCGCCCAGATTTCTTGCTCCCATTCCTTTGATTCTTTGGACTTCTTCGACCAATGCCATTTATCAAGTTTATTGCGGGAGAGAATCGGCTTTGAAACGGATATGAGCAGATTCATTCTTGCCCACCGTCAGTTACTTTCTGATTATCTTGCGTGGAACCGTCTTCCAAGATCCGGACGATTTTCTCTTCCAATGTTCTACGTTCCTCGGGAGGCCATGTCGCAGATACGTAATCAATCACATACCGAATCACCTCCCCCGCCTTCGGCAGGGCGGTGCGGAAGAAGGCCATGCCTTCCATGTTGGCGGCATTCCCAATGTTACAACCATCGCAAGACTTTATCGGCCCAACCTTCGAATACGCAGCCGCCTTTGTCTTGCTTTCTCCAAGTTCATCATTAGGCATATCACAGAATAATCCCCATGGCGCGGGGTCCATAATTTCATCATGCCGCTTGATGTCATCCAGGAACGCTTGGATTTGTTGGGAGAGGGTCATTGTTCACAAACTTTCTGAATTTCAATATCGATGACACAGTCATATTTTTTCTTGGACTTGCATCCATCAAGCATTTCACCACAATTCCATAATGAGATGTATTCGCAAATGTCTACAAATGGTGCGGTTATTTTATATTCACATTTTTGAATTGGTAAACATGCGCTGAACGAAAGAAGAATGGCCATAACAATAAGTTTCATTCCCTACCCTCCTTTGTTTTGAGGGAGCGGATATGGCTTGCTAACTCTTCTGGGGTTTCCAGGCATTCTTTACTCGCCCTCGTATTTAGTAGAATGATGATCGAGCTTATCAATCCGCTTCAGATCCCACCGCATCTCCTCCATCTCTTCCTTGGTGAGTGGTTTGGTCATCCTTAACCCCCGAATCGTTTCTTGCGCTCGGCCATCATGGCGTCGGCAATTACGGCGGCTTTATCCGCATACATAAGAGCCCTTTGTTGATAGCCGTCGAAGTCATATTTGATGGTCTGCCCGTCAACGTTGGTGCCTTTGCCGAACTCTAAATAAAACGTAAGTTCGCGAAGAGCATTCCCCGCATACCAATCCCACAACATTTCTTTCGATAGATTCATTCATCAAATGAATCTATCGAAAGACTGGAGATAGCGGTGTGACGTGTCTAATTCAATAAAGCCATTCTTTAACCCATCAACATTTGTCGATCCTGGGATTTTTGCTTCGCTCATTGAACCCCCACCCTTTTTGAATCTTTCAACGTTTCAAAATTCTCCTGCAAATAGGTGCAGGCCAAATCGATGATTTCTTGCGTTTGAATTCCGCCGTCACGGGCGAGAATGGAGGCCAACGTCCCAACGCCGTCCATTGCCAAAAGCATCGAATCACTCGTTGTGTGCGAATTCCCTTTCACGACAATTTCATCGCCTTTGCGCATGATGAAACAGAATTCAAAATCCGGATCGCTGGCCACGATTTGCTCGATGATTTCAGAGAGTTTCATTATTTTTACGTCTTTCGGAATAGATTCGGATCTCCCGATTGATGTCGGCCACAATTCCCCATAACGATGGGTCATTGTCCTTTTGAGCTTTCACAGAGAGAATTTCAGCGGCTTTGAGCAAGCCGTCAACATATCCCGCTTGATAGCGTTTCATTGCCGCCTTCTCTTTATGAGTGGCGCAAACGATGCCATTATAGGCAAGCCCATCTTGAGTTTCGGTGCAAATGCACTCGCCAACCTTGAAGGCGATTGAATCAACGTCCTTCACCGGCCCTTGTCTTTTCTCCATGGCCGCAGAGAGGATGCCCTCAAGAGTTTCAGGCGGAAGGAGATCGGTGTTTTTCATGCTAGAATGATGCGATCTGAACAACAGTCATCACAAGATCACGGATGCGAATAGGCTCCAAGAAAACGTCTTTCCCGCTTTTCTCGGTCGCCTTTTTGTTTAAAAGCTTTGAACGATTTGAATTGTGCGTTCCGAGAAGGTCGTTGATTGGGATTTCAAAGAACAATTCTTGATCGGTGGAATCAGTGAGCTTTTGCTCGCCCCGATAAAGAAGGGCTTGTTCCATGGGGACATTTTCATCGGTATCGGCAATGAACACCTGAACGATGCGACGCTTTGGTTTTTCCGGCATTGGTTTTTCCTCTTTCTTCTTTTGGTTAAGCTGGTCTTGAAAACCCTCCCGAAAGAAACGCCTATCAACTTCAACGGACGGGCTTGTAAAAGATTGCAACCAATACGGCTGCAAGCTCGTCGAATCCGTCGCGGTCAAATATTTTACCCAGTTTAATGTTGTTGAATTTAAAACAGGAATTTCCATCATTCCACCCCAATCAATTGCTTTACAAATTCAAGCGTCTCTTCATCAAAAGGCTTCGACCAAGCGTTTAGGCCCGTATTCCATCGGAATCCCGCTTGTTTCAATTCCTCTCGGATCATGTACCCGCCAAGAACATCAATTTGCTCGGCGCTGACTTTCAGTGTGGCTTGCGGCTTTTTGGGTGCTTTCTTTTCGGCCTTTGGCTTTATGATTTTCTCAGGTTTGAAAATCTCCGCCGCCTCCTCAACGATGTCGGGCTCTTGAACAAGCGGGACCACGGGGGAGGAAGTCGCCGATTGCGGAGGCGGCGGAGTTTCAGGATAAGGCACATCGTCCCATTGTTCCATGGGCGGTGATTCTTCAACATTCGGGACAACCCGAACCTTTGGCTTTTCCGTCGCTTCCGAAATCGCCATGCGCGGAGCCGCAACTGGACGTTGAACATTGGCAGGACGCGGCCCGTCTTCGTCCATCGGCAAATCGGGATTCATTTCTTCCTGAGTATAGACGCCACAAATGACATCCGGGGCGATCAGTCGGAGACCTTGGGAAATGCAGCGCCATCGCAGCATTGTTGCCGGTTGCTTGAGCCAGTTGTCTTTCCCGGCAAGCCCCATGCGCGTCGCGTCTTCAATGGTGAAGGAAGTGTCAAGAACGGTATCGCCACGCTTGAACTTCATCGTGCAGATAGAGGCATCGGACTTGATGACGGTGGCGGAAAAGCCGGGAATGCGCTGATAAGCAAGGGCTAGCATCAATTCGGGTGGAACGGTCGGCTTACCATTGATGACATTGATTTGACGCAAAGCCAGCATCGTCGGGATGCCCAGCTCCTTGCCGGTCAAGATGATAGCAACCGCCTTTTGAGGCGTATTGACAGCTTGCGGCAAAAAGCCTGTCTTGATTAATTCCCCGGAGAGACGGAGAAGCCCGTCAAAGTTCGAAACCGCCCACTCAGGCCGAAGCGCCAGCGCCTTTTCGTTTTCCATTCTTTCCCCCTTGTTTTGGATAAAGTGTTTTCTTTGTGTCCCAGTAAGGCGTGCCGCAATGGCGGCAGCGTTTCGGCTTCTCAGTTCGTGGAACCCATCGACCTTTACAGCGGAGGCAATCGAGCCAGAAGATTTTCGACATGGAAAAGTTAGTTACAGAAAATTGTTGCAACGGTCAACTTTTTCTTGGACGAAATTTGAAAAAAGATTTATCACCGTTGTCTCGGTGCCATCCAAAGAACAAAAAATGTTATGGGCAATGATGAAGGCCGCGCCGTCCGATCCGGATGCCGCCGTCATCTATCACCAGTCCATTGCTTCCCGCCTCATTCATTACACGTTAGAATATTTTGACACATCCGACCCTCAAACGCTCAAACGATCAACGGATGCCCTATGCCCGAAACCGCCCCCCCTCATTCGCTCGTTGTCATCCCGCAAGAAAAAGAAACGGGAACGATAAGGGAGATTTTCCCAGATTGCCCGGTCCCAGAACATTACCGAATCCCTCGGGGGTGGGCTCTGTCCGAACATGGCGTCTTCTTTTTTGGCGAAGATGAATTGGAAGACGCAAGGCTTGCCATCCCTTATCCCGTCGTCATCCTTAAAAAGCTTATCGATCTTGAGGAAGGAACCGAAAAGCTTGTCGTGGCCTTCCGCGTGGATGGCATTTGGAAGGAAGTCACGGAAGCTCGCGAAGTGTTCGCAAATACGGCCAAGGTTATCGCACTTTCGTCTTTTGGCCTTCCCGTCACCAGCCTCAACGCCCGCTTTTTCATTTCCTACCTCTTCGAAATGGAAGTGTTTAACCGGATCTATCAAGTTTTCACTGTGACGCGGTGCGGCTGGAAAGAGTTTCAAGGAAAAACGCTTTTCACGGTGGGCGCGAACATCATCGGTGCCAACAATGGCGAGATCAAGTTCGACGCTCAAGGGATTGGGGAGTCACAGGCGGTCAAGGCGCTCCGAAAGGCCGGCACGTTGGAGAACTGGCTTTCCATGATTGAAAGGCTTTCGGGAGAAGCCCCTATGGCCATGATGGCCGTTTACCATGCGCTGACCCCTCCTCTCATGAAGATTTGCGATGCGGCCAATTATTGCGTGGATGTTTCGGGGACCTCTTCTATCGGGAAGACGACGTTTGCCAGAGTAGGGGCCTCAGTTTGGGGGGCGGCCTATGCCGAGGGGGAGTTGATTAAGTCTTGGAACTCAACCCGCGTCTTTGCCGAGCGGTGGCTTTCCATCAATTGCGACCTGCCGGCCTTCTTGGACGAAACCCACTTAGCCAAGGAAGAAGTTCTCTCATCGGTCGTTTACACGGTCATCAACGGCATCGGGAAGGGCCGGGGATCGCTCAAGGGCCTTCAGGACGTTAAGTCATGGTCTACCTGTCTCTTTTCCACGGGAGAGGTTCCGATTGCCAACGCAAGCCAAATGGAGGGAATTCGGGCGCGCGTTGTTCCCTATTGGGGAAGCCCATTTGGCAAAAAGCCAAACCGATCGCTGATTGCGGACCTTGAGAGGGTATTGGGCAAGAATTTCGGCCATGTTGGCCCCGCATTTGTTCGGTATCTCATTGAAAATAAAGAGAAGTGGCCAAAGATAAAAGCGAGATTTGAAACGATGGTTGAGGATATGTCCAAGAGCGCCAAGACGAGCATCGGTGGGCGCGTTGCGGCTTATATGGCGCTCACGTGGGTAGCCGCCGAGCTATTCCATGAGATTTACAGCGGTTTTTTCTCTCCCGACTTCAACGTTTCCACAATCCTTGAGACGGCTTTCGATAGTGTCAGCAAGGAATTTGCAGAAATTCCACTTTATAAACGAGGCTTTGAAGCGGTTGAATCGTGGTACATTGCGAATAAGCCGTCGTTTCTCACGGAAGAAGGTGGGATGGACATCCCGGACAATAAGGGCGTGAAGGAGTTCTACGGCCTTGTTCGTGAGGTGGACGGCAAGAAAGAACTTTGCATCTTCCAAGGAAGGCTCGAAAAGTTCTGCAAGGAATTCGGTTTCCCCTACAATTCTCTTCTAAGGACCTGGAAAGAAAAGGGAATTAGTCGAACATCCGGCGGCTTAACCCTTCCCGTCAAGGTGAGGGGCTCCGCGATCCGAATGGTTGTTCTCCCGGTTACGGGAGCGGAAACGCTCTAAATACGCCTCCAGAAACGCTCCGTTTCCTTTATTTTTCATACACTTAAGTCTCCGGTAACGCGGTAACGCTGTTTTTGCGCGACATGTGGGTTATTCAATGAATTAATTTATGTACTATTATATTGTGTAGTGTAGTGTATATATAGTATATAAATTAATTAGAGAACATATCTTCTTTTTAAAATAGTTTTACGTTACCTTTTGTTTTTTTATTTCTTATCATATTGGATTTATTGATTTTTTTTAGTAACGAAGCGGTAACTTTATGCACGTATTCCCGCGTATCGGCGCGTTTCTTGGAGATTTATGAATAATAACATAAGGTTAATAAGGTTTGAGCGATTAAATTTGAAAAACAAGCGTCCAAAGCGGCCTAAAGGATCGGTTGGAAGGCCCGGAATGGTCCGGGCGGTCTTGAAAAAGGTTGATGGACCTTTCACTGTAAAGGACTTGGAACAACTAGCTCGGGATAATGGCTTGGCGGTGCCGGTGAGAGCTTCCACGCTTATTAGCTTGAGACGCCTTAACAAAATGGGGTTTATTCGCGTGGTGGGCCTTATTGGTCGATCGAATGTTTATTTGAAAATTATTCCTTAAAAAGCCAAACGGGCGGGAGCCTGTGTATCCCCCACCCGTTCGACCTGCTCCAACTTGCCGCAACCATTGCGGCAATCATTGATCGGCTGCGGGCGAGTTATCGGAGCACCGGCTCTCTTTCGAGATTCCTATCGGGCGGCAATCCCGGCGTATGTCCAGCCCCCTGGCTCCGTGCGAGTCGTCCGGTCACGGCAAACGCCTACGCTTCTTCGCAGCCGATCAAATCCGGATTTTCATAAAAGTTACCGATGACTTCGCAATTTTCCCAATCATCATATGTTGGCTCATAAAACGAGTTGTCCATTTCAAGCCAAGCAAACATAGCTAATGATTCATCAAAGCAAACAGGCATCGGTTCCGAATGAGCAGGCTTTATAATATCCTTTTCATAGATTTCTTTCCCATTCTTATCGTGGAGGCTGGTGAATTGCATATGTACCATTTTTGTTGGACCAACAAAATTTGCATGGGGAGGACAAGTGAAACCGTCGGGCGTGAATCCCCAAATATGCATTTTCTTGCCATCCCACGCCCTGAATTTGATTTCTCTCACGATTAAACCTTAAATTCCCCATCATTTTTAATGATGTTTTTCACGTCTCTTGCTGCGCGCTAGCGCCCTTGTTCAAGTGCAGCGTCCACAATCTCACGCTCTCGGCGTCGTCAACATCATCGGGAACGTCGCCAGTGGTTTCAAATTGCGCCTTAGTCCTGGGCACCGGAATTACAGTTTCCTTGTCGCCTGTCTTATCTTTCCACCAAACATGAAGGCCGCGCACGGTCATGTTGTTCCCGAGGTCGAATTCGAGAAGGTCAGCTTGACCCTTTTTGCTCGTGGAAATCTTCTTAGACTTTAGATGCTTGAGAAAATGGGCGAACCCGCATTTTTTGATGACGGCGGCTCGGACCTCGGCGTTGGATTCTGCTAAAACCTCGCGTGGATCAATTTTATCAGTTGGTGTTTCGCAATACTTTCCGGGGACGCGCACGCCGTGGATAGAATAGAGTTTGGAACCGTCTCGCCACTCGCAGAAGGGACCATCGAAGTTGTGGGGCCTGTTTCGGTCGTCGGCCTTGATGTAAATGGGACGGTCTGAGACCATGCAGAAATCCGCATGCATGATGCGGGGGCCGCCGTGGATTGCGGCTTTTTCGTAGTGATCCCATTTCGAATAGTCTAACGCCAATTTCGCGATGTGTCGGAAGAAGGACAAAAAGGCGACCCAACCCGACCACTGATTCCCTCCATTCCACATGCTATAGGCGTTCTGCGCGCACTGAAGACCGAACGCCCCGACGCCCAAGACTTTCGCGAGTGTCGCCATCTTCTGCGGGTTGATAGAGTACCATCTATCTTTCTTTTCCTCCGTGGCGTCCCCCGTGGCGTCCCTCGTGGCGTCCCTCGTGGCGTCC
>CAZSAH010000056.1:0-10134 GCA_964605015.1 uncultured Alphaproteobacteria bacterium
CCCGATGAAGAAATCCTAATGTTTTCTAACGAAAACAAAGGATTTCTAACTCGGGAATGACAAAAAATGAGAGGACCCCCCTCGCAAAACCTCGCCGGCTCTGAGTTTAATGAGCTCTTGAGGTGTTTTGAGGATCAAGGCTCCCTCGTCATCGATTCCTTGGAAAATTCCATCGACGCGGTCTCTTTCAAGATCAAAGGAAAGAGGGGTTCCCAGACCCATGGCAAAGTCCATCCACACCTGGCGCATGGTAGAAAATCCCTCTTCTTGCCAGCGTACAAGATGGTGCTGCAGAGAGGTCCCAATTTTGTGGAGCGCCTCCTCATAGGGCACCTCAAGGCTTTCCTCTTGAAAGGAAGTCGAAGGATAGCGGGCCTCACGAGGGGAAGACACAAGGTTGATGCCACACCCGATCAAATAGGCCATTTCTGCTTTGTCAGGAAGGGAAAGGGTTTCCGTTAAAATGCCAGCAACCTTTTTTTCATTGAGCAGGATGTCATTGGGCCATTTATACAACAGAGTATTGCGCGGAGGCAAAAAAGGGCGCAAGGCCTCGCCCACCGCAACGCACGCAACAAAAGAGAGCTGGGGAGCCTCCACAAGAGGGCGGCCGGGGTAGGTAATATAGGTGAAGAACAAATTGCCTGGCAAAGAGTCCCAAACACGCCCTCGCCTCCCCCGCCCCGCCGTTTGGTGCTTGGCAACAATCACTGTGCCGTCTTTAGCCCCCTTGAGGGCCTGGGCACGGGCCTCATCCATTGTGGAGGACAGGGAGGCATACCGCTGAAAATTTATCATAACCCCCTCCCCTACCCTGAAAAAGAAAAAGCCGCGCGATGAACCATGTCTAGAAATGGGTTGGGATAGATAAAGAAAAACATCATCAAAAGAGCACACACATTCAGGACGACAGCCATTTTCAAAGACATCATGACGGTTTGCCCATAAGACACCGCAGGCACTGCGGGAACATCCTCAAAATACATGACCTTCACGATTTTCAGATAGTAATAAGCAGCCACAACTGAGGCAAGACTTCCCACAATGGCCAATTCCGTCAGCCCTGCGGACAGGGCGGCTTTAAAGATATACAACTTCCCAAAAAAGCCAGCGAGCGGAGGAATCCCGGCTAAAGAAAACATAAAAAGGGCAAGAACAAAGGAAATCTTTGGGTGAAACTTTGAAATACCGGCTAAATCTTCAATATTTTGAACACCAGCAGACCCCTTTCCCCGCAAACATAAAAGGCACGCAAAGGTTCCAATGATCATCACAAGATAAAGAGAAAGGTAGATAAGAACCGCTTGAATCCCCTCACTGTTTCCCGCAGCAACGCCCAACAGGGCATAGCCCATTTGCCCAATGGCGCTGTAAGCGAGCAGACGCTTGAGGTCCGTTTGACGCAACGCTGCAAAGGCCCCCAAGACCATAGAAAAAAGAGATAAAAAAGAAACCAAGGACTGCCATTGCCCAAAAAGCGTCATGAAGGGACCCAGTAAAAGATTCATAAAAACCAACATAGCCGCCATCTTAGGTGTTGCCGCAATAAAGGCCGTAATGGGGGTGGGGCACCCTTGGTACACATCAGGAGTCCACATATGAAAGGGAACAGCTGATACTTTGAAGGAAAAAGACGCCACCATAAAAATAAGGCCAATAAAAACCCCAAGGGGCAAGCTGGCCGCGCTTTCAAGGCGAAGAATGGTCGCTATAGATTCAAAATTTGTGGAGCCTGAAAAGCCATAGAGAAGGCTTGCGCCGTAAAGATAAAAACAGGTGGAAAGCCCTCCCAACACAAAATACTTCACGGCCGCTTCTGAAGCGGTCACCTGATCTCGACTTAAGGCTGCCAGCACATAAAGAGACAAGCCCTGGATTTCAAGACCCACAAAAAGGCTGAGAAGATCATTCGCCCCAACCATGAAAAGCATGCCCACAGTTGCAAGCAGAATAAGAACAGAATATTCAAAAGAAAGGAGGTGTTCCTTGATCATGCTGGCAAGGGAGATAGCTAAAACAGCCCCCGACCCGCTTAAGATGAGGATTTTGGCAAAATACACAAAATCATCTTGCACAAGCTGCCCCTCAAAAGAGACCCATCTTGTGGCGGAGGGGTGGTAAAAAATCAACGCCCCAAGGGCAAGCACGACCCCCCCGAGGGCCAGGTGCCCAAAGCGACGTAGCCCTTGTGAGTCCGTGTTTTTGTTGAATACACCCAGCATCAGAATCAGGAAAGAAAGGGCGACCAAAATCCCTTCCGGAAGGATCAGCATAAAGTCAGGTAAATATGCGCCGCCCATGGCTGCTCCCTTTTAGTGTTTTTCTCCCCTCCCCTGACACCTGATAAAGTAGACCTCAACACTCACTGGCGGAGGGAGAGGGATTCGAACCCTCGATACGGTTCCCCGTATACACGATTTCCAATCGTGCGCCTTCAACCGCTCGGCCACCCCTCCAGTCTGTCCCTATTTAACAGGTGTGAAGGGGGTTAAATTAGCCGACTTTTCTGCTATCTTGCAACTTAAAATTGACTTTTTCCTTGCAGCCAAGCATATAAACAATAAATTTTCCCTCACCCTTAAAAGGAGTTTCCATGGCAAAGCTTCATTTTTACTATTCAGCAATGAATGCGGGCAAAACAACAACCCTGCTTCAATCTAATTACAACTACCAAGAACGAGGCATGAACACTCTTCTTTTTATTCCTGCCATAGACACACGCCATGCTTTGGGGGTCATTTCATCCCGCATCGGACTGACTGCAGAGGCCATTCCCTTCCCGCCATCCTTCGATTTCTTTAATCATGTGAAGGACTATACGCAACGCCAAAAGCTTCACTGCGTTCTTGTGGATGAAGCTCAGTTTTTAACAAAAACACAAGTGATGGAGCTCTGCCGCATTGCGGATGAGCTTAAGATCCCTGTTCTGACCTATGGTCTGCGGTCTGACTTTAAAGGGGAACCCTTTGAAGGCAGCCTGTACCTTTTAGCTTGGGCGGAAGAACTTTCTGAGATCAAAACCATTTGCCACTGTGGTCGCAAAGCCACCATGAATCCACGCATCGATGAAACCGGACAGATGATCAGGGAAGGCGCCCAAATCGAAATCGGCGGGAATGATCGTTATATCGCCTTATGTCGCAAGCATTTCATGAGCGGGGAAACCTCATCTCCCAAAGAGGCTCTCAAGAAGGCTGTCCATCAAGCCGCCTGATGCAGGGGGGCTTTCTGGAGAAACATGAGACATGACGGGTGCATTTTGAGGGATCTCCTTCATATACAGATGCCACAGGCGAGAGGAGGGACTCCCTGCCTCCGCATTCATCGACCTATTGTCATCATTCCCTGCCCACACCCCTGTGATATAATTGGAGGTAAAGCCGATGAACCAAGCATCCCGGTCTTGTTGGGTCGTCCCTGTTTTCCCCGCGCAGAACCCACTAATGGCGGCTCTCTGTCCTGTTCCATACTGCACCACGGCTTGTAACATTTGGGTCAATGCACGGGATATATAAGGATCAATGACTCTGTAAGAGGGGGATGGTTCATGGGTGTACAGCACATTTCCACTAAGATCCGTTACTTTTAAAATAGCGTAAGGAGTGACGGTTGTTCCTTGTCTTGCGATCACAGCATAAACCGCTGTGAGGTCAAGAAGGGTGACTTCTCCACTCCCCAGCACAATGGTCAAATCATCAGGAAGGGGGGCGTTAATCCCCAACCGCCGAGCCGTTTGAACAATGCGAGACAACCCAAGGCGTTGAGCCAATCGCACAGTAACCGTATTTGAGGAATAGGCCAGCGCATCTGTGAGTGAGATTTCCCCACGCGTTTTATACTTAGAGTTATTCTTAGGTTTCCATGACCCAATCCGAATGGGCAAATCGCTGATGCGGTCAAAAGGACTCATTCCCGCTTCAAGCGCAGCTAAGAACAAGACCGTCTTGAAAGCAGACCCTGCTTGCCGCAGGGCTTGGGTGGCCCGATTGAATTGGCTCTTCTTATAATTCACCCCCCCCAGCAACGCCCGAATAGCGCCCCCATAGTCCATCGACACAAGAGCCATCTGGGAAAAATTTCCTGCGGCTTGTTTTTCTTCCAAAACCTGAGCCAGCTTTGTTTCCGCAAGAGCTTGAAGGCGTGGATCCAGGGTTGTGGTCACAACAAGATCCTGATCCGTCACATCAACTTTTGTTTCTAAAAGATCAACGATCCAATCGGTGAAGTAGCGAATGGCTGATCCTTTGAAGGTTTCTGCAGCAGAAGACGCAAGAGCAAGCGCCGCCTCTTTCGCCCCTTCACTAATATGTCCTTCTTTGACCATATTTTCGAGCACCTGGGTCGCCCGTTGATCCGCCAATTGGGGATTGTTTGAAGGAGAGTATTTTGACGGCGCCTTCAAAAGACCTGCAATAACGGCCGCCTCATACAAACTTAAATCCTGGGGTTTCTTTGCAAAATAATGCTGGGAAGCGGCTGCAATTCCAAATGTCCCTGACCCTAAATAGACGCGATTTAAATAAATGGTAAGGATTTGATCTTTTGTGAACTTATGTTCAAGCCACAGGGCCAACAGGGCTTCTTGGATCTTGCGGCGGAATGAGCGATCACTCACCCCATAAAGCTTTTCTGATTGAAGGAAGTTTTTTGCAAGCTGTTGGGTAATGGTACTGCCTCCTTGTACCACATGACCCGCACGATAATTGACCCAAACTGCGCGAATAAGACCCAGAAAGTCCACCCCGAAATGGGAATAAAAGCGCCGATCTTCAATATCCAAAAAGGCTTGGATAACATGAGGGGGCAGTTTTTTAACATCCACCATTTGCCCATGCAAATCCCCATAGGTGGCAAGCTTTGTCCCATCTTTTGCAAGAATGGTAAGACTTGGCCGTCGTTCTGTTTGTTGGAGCTTTGCAATATCGGGAAGATCGTAGGAAAAGATAAGGACAAAAATCCCTCCGATAAAAATCATCCAAATCAACAGAATGCAGCCCCACTTTAAAAGCCACGGCCACAAAGAGGGGCCCTTTTTACGACGGGGAGGCCGAGGGGGCGGTGGCGGAGATTTTTTCTTCTTTGCCTTAATCGGCTCATGACTTGATAGGCCCAAGCGGTCTTCAGCGCTAAGTTTCATGCAGAAACCCTTGAGGGAAGGCAAGGAAACACTTTTTCAAAATGCTTCAAGATATATAAGCGAAACCACCGCGCATACTGGTCAGGATGGGCCATCACATCAGCTCTCAGAAGCACAGGATCAATCCATTTTATCTCGCAGACTTCCTCAGGAGCGGAGAGGATTTGTCCCTCATAGAGTCCCCTGAAAAGGTGCGTATATTCAAGCTCCCACAAGTCCTTTTCAAGCTTTAAGGTATAGCACACGTGGGTAAGAGGGGTGAGACCACATGTGAATCCCAATTCTTCCCCCAAACGACGCTTGGCCGCATCGTCCACCTCTTCTCCCGGACGAGGATGACCGCAACAACTATTGGCCCAAAGGCCGGGGGAGTGATATTTTTCAAACGCACGCCTTTGAATTAAGGTTTCCCCTTTTTCATTAAAGACAAAGACAGAAAAAGCCCGATGCCGCTGTGGGATCAAATGAGCCGCCAGCTTTTCTTGGGTCCCTAGGGGGCGATCGTTTTTGTCTACTAAAATAACTGTTTCAAGCATTATGATTTTTCGTAAAGGGTTTTTAGCTTGTCATACACGGTTTTCATCTCAGGATAATAGGTTTTGATATGGGCATAAACCTGATCTGCTTTCACTTTTTTATAGGTATGAGATGTTGCATTACGATCATTCAACATATCAAGCCATAGGGTTTCATTGTCAAATAGTTTCATTTGATAGGCATGAGCGATAGCTTGACGAGGAGACAAGATTTCTCTTCCATCCATTTCAGCGAAGTTTTTAAAATTTTTCCAGAAAAGCTCGACGCAAAATTCAAAACGCTGGATCGTACTATCCATAATATGACGAGCTTCGTCTACAGGGGTATCCATGGCTTCTCCAAGTCGCATTAAAGCCTCCCCCAAATCAAAAAAATTTCGTCTCCACTGCGGGTCTGTCATGCTATTATCCTGTCGTTGAAAGAGAAGAATTCGATCATCAAGAATACCCTTTGTAAAAGAAGAGTCCTCTCTTAGTTCATACAAAGAATTCTCTTCCTCTAACTCATCCATCCGCACGCAATCAATCTTCAAGAGTGTATCAGCCTCTTCAATAATATCCAAGACTTTGTGCCAATCAGCACGGGAAGCACCAGGACACTCAATGGCGATATCAATATCAGATCTGTCCTTAAAATCCCCTCGCGCGCGTGATCCATATAGCCAAATTTTCTCAACAAAGGGAAGCTTTTCAAGCTTTTGAAAAAACGTATAATCGATAAGATCCACGCATGCCCCCTAAATATCCAAATTTCGTACACTCAAGGCATTTTCTTGAATGAAATCACGCCGAGGCTCCACCACATCGCCCATAAGGGTGGAAAAAATCTCGGAGGCTTGATCTAGATGCTCCACTTTGACTTGCAGCAAGGTGCGTACCTCAGGATCTAAGGTTGTTTCCCACAGCTGATCTGCATTCATCTCTCCCAGCCCTTTGTAGCGTTGAATGTTGAGCCCTTTGCGGCCTCGCTCTTGAATGAGCTCAAGAAGAGCGAGAGGGCCTGAAATAGAACGGGTATCATCTTTTGTTTTTAAAGAGGGAAGGCCAATAAAAACCTCATGCAGAGAAGCTTTGAGCCGATCCAATTGGCGCACCTCAGCCGTGTTGAGAAGGGACGCACGAAGGGTGTACACTTCTTCCACTCCTTGAATCGTCCTGTTCACAGAAAGAGAGTGCTGTTCATCCAAACGACCCTGCCATGTTTTCTGACCTTCTTCCGCAATCAGGTTAAGGCGTTCGACGAACTTTTCTGTCCACCTGGTGCCTTGATCTGGGAATTCATCCACATTTAAAATACCCACAACAGCGGCTTGTTCTAAAATATAAGGACATCCAATCAGCTTAGCGGGTGTTTCTGTCATCTCTTGCACTTGTAAACACACCTCTATGACCCGCCGCAAGTCTGCCCCGACCAGCTGAGACCCATTTTCAAGCAGCAGGCTCGCGCCCTCTAAGCCCCCATCAATAAGGTATTGAGTTAAGGACTTTTCATCTTTGAGATAAATCACCGAATTCCCCCTTTTGGCCTTAAAGAGAGGGGGACGTACAATGTAAAGGTATCCCCGTTCAATCACCTCCGGCATTTGGCGGTAGAAAAAAGTCAGCAGTAAGGTGCGGATATGACTTCCATCCACATCCGCGTCTGTCATAAGAATAATCTTATGATAGCGCGCCTTCTCCACGTTAAAGTCATCGCGGCCAACGCCCATACCTAAGGCCGTGATCAGGGTTCCAATTACCTCCGAGTGAATCATTTTATCAAAACGTGCGCGCTCAACGTTTAAAACCTTTCCCCGCAATGGCAGAATAGCTTGGTACTTTCGTTCCCGCCCTTGCTTGGCAGATCCCCCTGCCCCGTCCCCTTCCACAATAAAGATTTCGCTCTTTGCGGGGTCTCGTTCTTGGCAATCTGCCAGCTTTCCGGGAAGAGACGCAATATCAAGGTGGCCTTTTCGGCGGGTGAGCTCACGCGCTTTTCTTGCAGCTTCACGCGCAAGGGCCGCCTCTGTAATACGTTCAATAATCTTCTTGGCTTCTTGAGGATGTTCTTCCAGCCATTGCTGGAACTTATCTCCCACAAGGCCTTCAACAGCCGGGCGAACTTCAGAAGACACCAGCTTATCTTTTGTTTGAGAAGAAAACTTAGGGTCGGGAACCTTGATGGACAAAACACTGGTCAGTCCCTCACGCATATCCTCCCCCGTAAGGGCCAGTTTTTCTTTGCGGTTCATTCCTGCTGCATAGGCATTAATCGCACGGGTGAGGGCGGCTCGAAAGCCAGCCAGGTGAGTTCCTCCATCTCGTTGGGGAATATTGTTGGTAAAACAAAGACTTGTCTCATGGTAACTATCCGTCCACTCCATCGCCAAGTCTGTGACAATGCCGTCTTTTTCCCCTTGAATCACAATGGGGGGCGTATGAAGCGCATTTTTGCTGCGATCAAGGTAGGCGACGAAGGCACGGACGCCTCCTTCATAGTGCATTAGGACTTCTTTGGGCTCTACATGACGATCATCGCGCAACAGGAGGGTCACTCCTGAGTTTAGAAAGGCGAGTTCCCGCAAGCGATGCTCAAGGGTTGCAAAATCAAACACGGTTTGCGTAAAGGTTTCTTTCGACGGCAAGAACGTGATTTCTGTTCCCTTTTTCCCGTCAGCGTCTCCGACAACTTTGAGCCGTTCATCCGCATCCCCATGGGTAAAGCTCATAAAGTGCTTTTTGCCTTGAGAATAAATGGTTAAGAGAAGCTTTTCTGACAGAGCATTCACCACAGAGACCCCAACGCCATGAAGGCCGCCGGAGACCTTATAAGAGTCTTGGTCAAACTTTCCTCCCGCATGAAGTTGAGTCATAATGACTTCGGCAGCTGAAATGCCTTCTTCTTCATGAATATCAACGGGAATACCGCGTCCGTTGTCTGTCACTGTGACAGACCCATCGGCATTCAGAATGACATTAATATGGTCACAGTGCCCTGCTAGAGATTCGTCAATGGCATTGTCGACCACCTCATACACCATATGGTGGAGTCCTGACCCATCATCCGTATCGCCAATGTACATGCCCGGGCGTTTGCGCACCGCATCAAGGCCCCGCAACACCTTAATTGAATGGGCCCCATAGGTCGGATCTTGTGTTGGTTCTGTCATGTATTCTCTCGATTAATTATGTTAACCTTACAGCCTTAGGCATTCTATATTTAGTGTATAACAGACCTGCTATAAGGTCAAACTTTCCGGTTGGCCATTTGGCAAATATTATCAGCCCCCTTTAACCCAAAAAACTGAGCGCTCCCCTGCAGCTCTTCAAACAGAGACATATCTGTTCCCGTCAACCAGACTTGCATATTAAGCTTTAAAATTGCCTCAAACAAGGCTGTTCTGCGCCCCTTATCAAGATGGGCCACCACCTCATCTAAAAGCAACAGGGGAATAGCCCCTGTGCGCACCGACAACAGGTGGGCAGAGGCCATTACGATAGAGAGGAGCAAGGCCTTTTGCTCCCCCGTTGAGCATAAGGCCGCGGCTTGATCCTTGTCAGGATAGGTCACCACAAGATCACTGCGATGCGCCCCCAGGGAGGTGCGTCCTATCAAGCGATCGTGGGGACGGCTGTCCCGCAAAAGGCGACGCATTTCCTCTTCTGCTTCAAGGCTACTGCGTGTTTGGAGCAATCTCTCCACTCCTCCCTCTAAGGACAAATCAGCCTGGGGGAAACTAGAGGGTTGGTTTTTTAAAACAGCGAGCAAGTGACCAATCACTTCTCTTCGCATAACCGTAATGGCAATTCCTTCGGTTGTCAGGATATCCTCAAGCCCGTCAAGCCACTGCGCATCATAGGAATCCTGGCGCAGCAAAAGATTCCGCTCTCTCGCGGCCTTCTCATAGCGACTTAAGCGGGAAGCGTGGGTTGGATCAACCCCATAGACAAGACGATCCAAAAAGCGCCGTCGCTCGCTGGGGCCATCCAAAAACAACCGATCCATTTGAGGGGTCAACCAGGTCATCGAGACCCATTCCGTCAGCACGGATTGGCTTTTAACCGGCTCCCCATTGATTCTTGTTAAGCGCCGCTCTCGTGTTGGAGACTCAGGGTCCTGGCCCGTTCCGACCTGAAGGCGGCCCTCGCCATCCTTTAAGTGATAGGACAGGCTCCACGGCTGGGAAGAATCTTGTTTTTTTATGTCAGAAAGACGCGCGCGACGAAGCCCCCGGCCAGGGATTAAAAAAGAGAGGGCTTCCAAAATGTTTGTCTTTCCCGCCCCATTTGGCCCCGTCAACACAACGGGGGTGAGATCAAGGGAAAGACTGAAGGTTTCGTAAGAACGAAACTGAGACAGCGCTAGGCGCTCTACACCCCGGAGGGGGATTTGTTCATTCCTATCCTGCTGGAGCATCTTGCCACTCCCCCCACTTGTCATCCCCGCGAAGGCGGGGATCCAGATAGCGCTTTGATTTTTCA
>CAZSAH010000057.1:0-9890 GCA_964605015.1 uncultured Alphaproteobacteria bacterium
CCTCCCTGGCGAGGGAGACCATCTGGCGCATGAAGAAGGCGTGGTCGCCTGTGAACTGTCCGTAGGGAACTTCCTGGGCTGCGTGCATGAGTCCACTGTACGCCCGCTGGCGTTTATTACAAGCGGTCCTTATGAAATGTTTATTGCTCTGCCCCGGCCAGGGCTGCTACAGCAAGGGGAACGGATCCACGCCTTGGGTGAGGGTGGTGTCACCAGCACACCCTGCCGGGGCAGAACAGCTACGCCGTCAGGCCGACTTCTTGGCCGGGACCTTCTTGGCTACTGCCTTCTTGGCGGGCGCAGGCTTGGAGTGGCCGTTGGTGGCCGCCTGGGCGTCCCGCAGGATCTTGGCGATGACGGCCCGGTCCCACACCTTCTTGCCGCCCGGCGTGGGGATCCCGTCATTGATGAGGGCGAGGGCGATGTCGTCCGTCGAAGCGCCCTTCTTCGACATGGCCACGATCCGTTGCAGCAGCTTGGGGTCGAGGGGCCTGCTGGGCCTCCCCCGGGGGGCGTCGGGAGAGAGGCCCAGCTTCACCCGCTCCTGTCGGAGAAGCTCGCGGAACTCGTCGGCGAAGGCCACCTGCAAGGCGGCCACAGCCTTGTTCCTGGCCTGCACCGGCAAAGGTGCCTTCGACTTTTCTCCCGGCTGCAAAACCTTCGGCATAACGCCCGTTCTCCTTGTTGGATCGAAACAGATCCTCCAAAGTTATGGGCGCTTTACCTGCCCGTCAAGCAGGCCATTGCTTTTCACGCCAGACCAGTTCCGTGCGGTACCGGGGCAGCGGCAGCGGAAGCCGCTCGGTGTGGAACGCAACAGTCTCGGGGAACGTAGGCCCCTCGCTGACCGGTCCGGCAGGGGGAACGGCGTCGAGCACTATCCGTTCGGTGTAGAAGCCGTCCTGCACCTGTACGAACTCGGGGACCAGCAGCCCGTGCCGCTGGAGGATCTCATCTACTTCGGGGCAGCCGCTCACTGAGGGGCAGGCCCAGGTGCCACGACCCGAGCCCGGGCGTACAGTTCCATCTCCACCCGCAGCCAGACGGGCGTCGCCGCCAGCCGGGCCACGGGCTTGGGGAAGTGGTCCTTGGCCATCAACTGGTTGACCCGCTGCTTGGACACGCCGAGGATCTCGGCCACCTCGGACGTGCCTGCAAGGGCGGGGATCTTAGGCTTGGGCACGGGGCCTCCTGTTGGGCTTGCGCTTGAACACGAGCATGGTCGAGTGGTTGCGCCGGGCGTGGACCTGGCGGCGTCCGGCAGGCTGCTCCCGGAACGAGGGGAAGTCGAGCCGGTCCACCTTGTCGAAGCCAGCCTGGGCCGCAGCCTCGGTGACGAGGTCGGTCTGCCAGCGGACCTTGCCCGAGCAGACTTGGTCCATGCACTTCACAAGCAGCATGGTCTTGGCCACGCGGGCGCACTCCAGCGTGCCGAGCCGGATCAGTTCCATCCGGTCCTGCCAGCGGGTCGGCTCGTCCACGCCGTAGCGCTCGTCAGGCCCGGACGGCGTGCCGTTCAGCTTGTAGGGCGGGTCGAACACGACGGCGTCGAACCGCCGGTCCTTCCACGGCAGCTTGCGAAAGTCGGCCTCCTCCACGTACATCTCGGCGGGAGCGATGTCGGACGTCCACAGCTTCGACGCCGTCGGCTTCCACACGCTCCAGAACGTGCCCTGGCCGTAGGTCGGGTCGAGGATGTCCCAGCCCTCCTTGAGCCATCCCAGCCGGGCGACGTCAGCGATCAGTTCGCCGTTGGTGGCCCGGTCGGCCCAGGCCATCACGTCACCCATCGCTCGACGCTTTCCCGCCCGTATTGCGCGGGTAGGTGGCGTCGCGCAGCACCTGCGCTGCCTTCTCTCGTCCGAGGACACGACGAAGCGGGCCAAGGCGGGCGAAGCCGAGGATCGGGCCGAACACGCTGGCCTTCTTCGGCGGGCCGTAGCCCTCAAACGGCTCCTCGCGGTAGAGCACCCAGCCCTTTCCGCAGTCCTCGCAGCGTCGGAACCACTGCACGGTGAGCGCGCTTTCCTGCCTGTGCTGCGCCATCACGCCTCCTTCGGCGGGTGGAGGTAGAGGGGGATGGCGGTGTCGCCCGGCATGACGCCAGGTGGCGTGCGGGTAAAGTGGCCGCCCCTCGGAGAGCCAACAATCTCGACCCACCAGCCGAACGGCTTGGCGTGCTCGGCCCTGGCCTTGTCCACGGCGGCGGCGACCTCTCGGGCCTCCAGCCGGGTCATCTGCGAGTCCACCCCGACAGAGGTGTGGATCACCGCTTCGATGGCCGGGTCCACCGCAGACTCTTGCTCGGCCATCAACCGTTTGGCGGCAGGGTGCTCCTTCGGGCCGTGGGGCGTGGCGGGGAAGTGGCCCGCTGGCTTCTGGCAGTTGCGGGACATGGACTCGTAAATGTCTGCGCCGCCACCCGGAGGGGTGTACGTCTCGCCGCACACCTTCGGCTCGGCACTCGGTCGGCTCTGACCGAAGGGCACGTCATAGCCAGGCGTGTCAGCAGTGATCTCGGCGTGCTGGGAGCAGCGGCCAGCGGCGATCTCGTCGCCGGTCAGCGGGCCGTTGCCGCACTTCTGGAAGTCCACGTCGTTGGTCAAGGCCGAGCAGCAGGGGACTTGGCAGTTGAGTTCGTCATCCCACTCCCAGGTGGCCTTGCCCATGTCGATCCTGTCGCCGTTGGGCAACGTGATGTACGGCTTTGCAGGAGGGCTGACGTAGGGGTCCCAGGTGCCGACGCTGACGACGTACCAGCCAGTGTCCACGTACCGGCCCCGCATCATGGCTCCGAGGAAGCCTTCCACCCTCGCGACGCTGGGGCTGGCGGAAGCAGCGAACTGGTCCGGCTTGACGTGGACGAGGATGTAGACGGGCGTGCCCTGGTCCTCGTCGGGGCAGGAGAACGGATGCTGCCAGCCGTTCTCCGCAGAGCCGAAACCCTGGCCTTCGATGGGCTGGCCGCACTCGCGGCACTTGACTTGCTCGACGGGCTCAGGAGGTTGGCCGGTCGCCCACGCCGCCATCATGCAGGAAGGGCACATGATGCGGCCCTTCACCACATGCAAGTCGTAGGTCGCCCCACAACCACACTGCTCGGCGGGGCCGTGGGGCGGTTCGTGGCCGTGCTCCCGGTCGCAGACGGCCTTCTCGAATGGCTCATCATCCTTGGGGTGACCGTGGACGATGTACGTGCCCGAACAATCGCCCTTGCCCCGAGGCTGGCGGGTGATGATGGACTCGGGCAGCGGGTGCTCGTCGGTCCAGGCGGCAATGATCCACTGCTCACCATCAACTTCTTCCGAAGCGAACCATCCGTGGGCGGGGTAGGCGTGGCGTTCATACACAGCCACGACCTCACGGCCCAGCACCTTGTCGCCGGGGGCGTCGCCGCTGCGGGGGTAGATGCGGTCCATCATCGCCTCAGCTTGGCCTCGGCGTCGAGGATCCGGCGCACGAGGCGGGCGATCTGGCGGAACGTCCAGTGCTCCATGTCGTTGAGGGTGGCGAAGACGGTGTCGCCTTCGCCTACGCCGTTTTCGAGATAGTCGAAGCCGCTGGTCGTGATGGCCACCTTGGCGAGGGCGCTGGCGGCGTACGTGCCCTCGGGCGGGACGTTCCGTCCGACCTCGAAGGGCGTGGAGAACGTTGCTGCCGTTGTGCCGGAGTGGGTGTCCAGCCAGCCGAAGCCCTTGCGGCGCTTCTCCAGGTCGCAGGCGACGCCGAGGCAGCAGAAGCCGCCCAGCTTCGGGTTGTGGAGGGTGTTCTGCACCTGGACGTACCTGTCCGACAGGAGCGCCGCCTCCCAACGCTCCATGGCCCGCCGCTCGGCGGCGGTGAACGGCTCAGCGACCGTGATCTTGATCCGTCCCATCAGGCGCTGGTCCGGGACGCTGAGTGCTCCGTAGCTGGGGAGGCGTTGTAGTCCACCCAGGACACCTTGCCCAGCTTGAAGCCGTTGACATCCGTGTTGGCGAGGTGTCTGACGAGCCCGAGGACCAGCCCGGCGTCTTCGGCCTTGGCCTGCCCGAAGCGGCGGGCGCGGGCAGGCAAGGACTCGACGTCGATGAGGAGGGTCACCTCCAGACGGCTGGGCTTGGGGAAGAAGTGCGCCTCGGCCCGGTCGAGCCCGCCGTAGCAGAACGTCTGCTCCTTCCGCCACGCATCGAGGAACTGCTTGAACCGCGCCTTGGACTCCACTGCGCTCTCCTCCGGGACGAAGAAGCGCTTCTCGATGAGGTGCCTGAGCGCCTGGCTGCGCTCGTGGCGGGAGCCGCCCTCGGTGAGGTAGGCGAAGACCTTGGACTGGAACTCGTTCATGCTGTTCTCCTTGGATGGTGCGGGCAGGTGGGCGTGCGGGTTGAAGATGGACCATCCGCCGGGGAGGTCGTGGGCCTCGTCATGCTGCGCCTGGGTGCGGACACCAGCGCCGTGGTAGCGGCGGATGTGGTCGGCAAGGTCGGTGGCGGACGGGTAGGGCAGGTCGTTCATGCTGTTCTCCTTGGGTGACGGGGTGTCGGCGGGGTGGAAGCTGGCGGCGTGGTCGATGCTGGCGGGGTGCTTGCTGTCGTGCCAGCGGAGCAGGCTGGTGAAGTCCGCGCTTGCCGACGGCATGTAGGCGTGGCCCTGCGCCAGGTGCGGGCGCAGGTCGTCTTCCTTGGATGGTGCGGGCTCGGGGGTCGCCACAGGCTGGTGGAAGCGGGCGTGGTCGTCCAAAAACTGGCTGTGGCTCTTGCCACTGTCCACGATCCCGTGGACATACCGCAGATGCATGAGCAGCGTCACTGGCCGCTCAGCGAAGAAGGACAGGTGGCTGTCGCGGAAAAGGTCGCCGCTCACTGGAGTCCCGCCAGCTTGGCGACGGCCTGCTCGGGGCTGAGGCCCAGGGTGTCCAGCAGCGCCTCGACGTCGGCGTTGAGGGCGGCGTGGGACGCCACCCTGTCGGGGACGATGGCCTCGACGGCCCGGGCCAGCCGGGGGTCGAGCCCGGCCAGGAGGGCGTCCCACGCCCCCGAGGCCACGATGTCGCCGCCGTCGGCCATGGCGGCCAGCAGCGACACGAAGGCGGGCCGGGCCAGGACGTAGTGGTCGCACGAGGCTGCGGTGTCCTTCATCTCGATGCGGAGGACCGGCAGGTCGTTGGCGGCGTGGACGAGGGTGTGCGCCGGGGCCTTCCCCGAGCGGACCATGTCGCCCGCCATGTGGAACATCATGACGGAGATGCTGCCGAGGGCCTCGATGCGCCCGGCGTTCTCAGCGTCGGACACCATCATCCGGGAGAGCGGGACCGACACCTTGGCGATGCGCCAGCCGTCGCTGAGGGCCTTGAACACAGCGTCCTCGGGGATGCCGAGCACCTCGGCGGCCTCACGCTGGGCGGGGGAGAGTTCCATCGGCAGTTCCTTTCGCTGGGGGTTGGGATGGCCTTGACATTGTCCTACGAGCAGGACATGGATGTCAAGAAGTTCTTGGGTGCCTGCGGAGCCAGCGGGCCTGCCAGCGGCAGGACCCGGCGGCGGACATGAGCGCCTGGCGGGTGGTGGCGCTCATGTGGGGGAACTCCTTGCAGAACACCTCGGCCATCTCGGCCATGGTGTCGTACTGGGACGGCGTCGGCTCCTTCGGCTTGGCCAGCCGGAACTTGGTGCAGCCGCAGTTGAGCGAGGCGAGGCCGCCCCCGCCGTGGCAGAGCAGGACGGCCTCGCCGGGATCGTCGGCCTTCTCCACGAGGATGTGGACGTCGCGGCGGTCCCCGCACTCGCACAGGTCGTTGGGGTGGCTCATCAGCCCTCGGCTTCCCTCTCGAAGTAGTGGCGGACCACGACGTTCACCGACGCCGGTCGGCTCTGCGTCACGCCCTTGGACCCGAGGGCCACAGCGGCCACCAGACGCCATCCGGGCTCACTGGCCAGCATGGCCCCCAAGCGCCTGGCGATGTCGTCCTGGCTGCCGTTCCAGTCACGGACCCGCACCTGGACCGCCATCAGCCCTCCTCCCCCAGGAACCGGTCGAGCCAGTCCCGCAGGGACCGGGCCTCGTCCTCCGACAGGGAGACGGAGTGGGCGAACCAGCCCTCGTCGACCATGACGGCCTCGACCTTCCGCAGCAGGCCGGACGACAGGAACACGCCGAACTCCAGGTCCGTGCCGCCGTCGGTGAACTTCAGTTCCTCAGGCATCTTCGATCTCCTCCAGGAAGTCCAGCCCAAACACCGTCATGTCCGCCAGCTTGCGGTAGGCCCGGGCGAGGACAGCCAGCTTGTGGTTCAACTGGTAGGGGTCGGCCTCGTCGTCCCGCCCGGAGAAGTCGCCGGACAGCTTGTCCCGCTGCTTCCGCCTGCGCCGGTGCTCCTGCCGCACCAGCGACTGGAGCATGAGCGCCTCCTCCCTGCTCAGATGCAGTTCCATCCCGCCCCTCTCGTAGTTGTGTCTTGACAGTATCAACCAAGCCGGGCACAGAGTCAAGGGCGGCGTCAAGAGCCGAACGGCTCGTCCAGACGGATCTTCGTCCAGACGTAGCTGACGGCGCTCCCTCTCGGGCCGGGAAGATAGCCGGACTCCGGGCCGGACTTCCACCGGGCCTTCCAGGTGATCTTGACGGCGGCCTCGGCAAGGCCGGGCGAGGAGAACACGCCCATCGGCGAAACCCCGTCCCAGTCGATCTCGCACTCCAGCAGGTACAGGTCCATCCGCCAACCTTCCCACAGCCGCTAGACACTGTCAAGGGCCATGTCTGCCGCCTTGTCCGGGCCTGGGCACGCCATCCTGCAAGCCCAGGCCAGGGCTCTACAGGGCCGCCCGGGGCGGCCCTCCCGGAACGGAACAGCTACTGCTCTGTAGAAGGAGAGAGCTTGGATACTGCTGAAGCCATCGGCCCAAGGCTCCCGGTTACTGGTGCGCCCAGGGCCTCCACCCATCCAGGGGGACAGGCCGCCCCGGCTGCGCCGGGGCTCGGCTTAAGGGTGGGGGGTGCCCTTTCAGCCTATGTCCGGCCTGAAGCCGAGGGCTTCAGGCTCTGTCTCCCGGCCCGGGCCTCGGTAAATGAATAAATAGATGCGCTCAGCGCATCTATTTATTGGCTATGGCCACCTGCGGAGCAGGGGCCTTGACAATATCAGGGTCCAAGGCCGCAGGCTTTGGGCACTGTGGGGCCGAGGCCGAGCGAAGCTGGCCGAGGGGCCTGGCTCCGGGTGGGGGTCTGTCCGAGATCCCAACTATGGGCATGTGGCCATGGGCTCATGCTCTCCGGTGTGCTCTATGTGTAGGTGTTCTCCTCTCCTATGAGTGGAGCCCTTTGGCTTGCCGCCCTTTCCGCCGAACGGGTGGGTGTTCTCTATACAGGGGTGTGTGGGTGGGGCTGTTTGGCTGGCCGCCCCTTCCCGTCCCCTCTATGGGGCCTCAGGAGGATGGTGGAGTTGACAGTATCAACCACCTTGCTCCTGGAACCACGCAGGGTCCGCCGCAAGCTCCCATCCCATGTCGAACCAGAGCGCTCCCTGGGTCCGCCGCCACACCCTGCTGCACCCGGCGCAGACGATGAGGAAGCCTTCTGGCCGTTCCCTCGCCGGGGGCTTCGGGCAGCGGTGCCGAGGGTGGGTGAACCGGTCGTGCTCCCCGTTGCAGCCCTTCACCCAGCACGGGTCAGGGCTTTGGGCCACGGCGGTGCTCAGCCATCCAGTCGAGGGCGTCATGGCCCTTGAGGATCAGCCCTTCCCTTGGCTCTCTGTCCGCACCGATCTCGAAGGTCTTGGCGAAGCCGTGGAACGTGACGTAGGCGTCCTCTACGCAGCCGTGCCCGCAGCAGGCGTTCTCCACGCCGGGCATCCAGCCAAGGCACCAGTCTGGCTGGCGCTCCACCTTGCCCTCGAACTGGGCCGCTATGCCGAGGGGACGCCTCTTGCCACAGACCTTGCACGGCTTGCGCCAGAAGTCCTTCACCCAGCGCCGGGTCTCCAGCCTCAGCCAGGTGAAGCTGCCGTCGTGGTAGAGCCGGATGCTGACCTTCATGCGAGCCCATAGCCGCAGGCGTCGCTGCACACGACGTAGTGGGACAGGCACGTCAGGCAGTGGATGCCTGTATGGCCGTCGCTGTGGCAGTCGTGGCCCATGGCCTGGTGCCCGAGCACGAACGCCTTGCCGATCAGCTTGCGGTCCTCCAGCGTCAGCAGGTCAGGCTTCTCCAGGCAGAGCATCGTCCCATCAGCCATCCGATGCGTGTGCCAGGGCACCAGAAGGCTGCACAACGGAAAATCTACCCCCTCCACGCAGTCGGCCAGGTCGGGCCGCTGCATCTCCCTCAGGGCGTTGCGCGCCACCTCGGCCCCGCTCACCTCAGCCATGGAACGGCCCCTCATACGTGTCGGCGTAGACGCCGTCCTGCCAGCGCATGTGGCTCCTCACGGCCAGGACGAACACCACCAGGGCCAGCGTGGGCATGAGCGCCATCAGCAAGACCTCCCACCAGCGGTACACGTTGATGCGGGCCGCTCCCTGGATGAACGCAGCGCAGTTGGTCATCCGTCCTCCTTCAGGGCGCATCGCGCAGCCCGTGCTCCCACTCGATCTCGTGTATCTCCTGCCACGCCAGTTCCTCGGGCGTCGGGGGCGGCGGGTCTGCGCCCCTCAGCCGGTCCATGCTGGCGCTGACGCGCTTCAGTTTGCGCTGCGCCTCCTCGATCTCCGAGGCGATCATCTTGGCCTGTTCGCCGGTCCACGCATAGGCCACGGTCGCACAGACGAGAAGCACGAGCGGGCCGAACTCCAGCAGCCAGTACAGGATCATCAGACCCGCACCCTCAGCCACCGACGTGCCACCTTCCGCATGCGCTGCACTCGTACGCCCTCTTGCCGTGCCGCCTGGCCATGCCCTTCGCCTCCTCCTCGTCGAAGCCCACCTTGGCGTCCCCGGTGACCCTGAAGTGCTCCCTCAGCGACCCCTTGAGCGGACGCCCGTGGGGCCTGCGCCTAGGCACCGGGCCGCCATCCTCCCTCGACCATGCGCTCCCAGCCGTCACGGGCGACGGCGTAGGCGTAGCGGTTCTCGCTCCGCTGGCGCTTGAACGGGATGGCCAGCAGCACCGCCTCGTCCTGGCCGCCGTACACCTTGGCGTAGGCCACCCAGGGCATCAGGTGCCGGTAGTGGACGGTGTAGTGGGCGTTGGCGCACAGGGCGACGGTCTCGCCGTGCTCCGGGCCTCCGTATTGCTTGGGCCAGATGTGGTGGGCCTCGGTGAGCCAGATCCTCGGGCTGTGCCGGGCGCAGCACAGGCACGGGTGGTCCTCCGGGCTCAGCGTCAGGACGCTCACCGCAGGGCCTTCCTGACCTTCTTGAGCACACGCCTGCGCTGCCTCCAGCCGTTGGTGGGGACGCCGGTGATGCTCAGGGTGGAGACGAGGGCGTCCCCGACGCTCCTGCCATCCACGGCGCACAGGACGCGGATGCAGTCGATGGCCTCCATGGCGTCCTTGTCCAGCCCGCCGTAGATGGCCTCGTGCTCGTCGTGGGCACCGCGCTCCCACCACCTGTACGCCTCGGTCCCGTAGGCAGGAAGCTCCTTCACCGTCTCGCCGTCCTTCGTCAACACCGTCTCCTTTCTCACCTTGCCGTTTATTTCGATTTCGTTGCCGTATTCATACAACCGCCTTTTGCGGTCCGCCTGCTGGAGATATTGGTCGAGCAGGTTCTGCGTGGCGTCCTCATAGACCAGCACGAACCAGCGCCACAGTTCCACCACCTGGCCGCACGAGTGCGCCGAGCGCCAGACGCTGAACGCCATCTCCTTGGCCGTGTAGACCTTGGTGACCGGCGACAGGGCCACAGGGTCGAGGCTGGCAAGAGACCAAGGCACCTTCGGCCAGTCGGCCACCAGCAGCCTCCCGCCGTTGTGC
>CAZSAH010000058.1:0-9790 GCA_964605015.1 uncultured Alphaproteobacteria bacterium
CATTCCTACGGAATGCGTTGTTTTTACTGGATCCCCGCCTTCGCGGGGATGACAACCGAAAATAAGGCAACTTCAAGTACATTGAGTACATCATAAAAACGTCACTCCTTACCCTTTTCTCCTCGGTCTGCCCTTTTCCGTGCGTTGGGATCTAAGAGAGCCTTTCGGATGCGCAAGGATTGAGGGGTCACTTCCACAAGTTCATCCTCTTCAATGTAAGCAATGGCTTGTTCGAGGGTGAAAATCCGCGGAGGCGTAAGGCGCACCGCATCTTCCTTGCCCGCGGCACGAAAGTTAGTGAGCTGCTTTGCCTTCAACACATTGACCTCTAAGTCATTATCACGGGTATGCTCTCCAACGATCATCCCTTCATAAACGGCTGTTCCCGGTGTGATAAACATCACCCCTCGATCATCAAGATTCCCAAGGGAATAGGTGACCGCTTGGCCGGCTCCATTTGAAATAAGGGCACCATTGCGCCTGCCTCCGATGGGGCCTTTATGGGGACCATAGCTGTGGAAAAGACGGCTCATGACCCCTGTGCCACGCGTATCTGTTAAGAATTCCCCTTGATAGCCGATCAACCCCCGAGAAGGTGCAATGAAAACGATCCGCGTTTTGCCCCCGCCGGAGGGACGCATATCCGTCATTTCCCCTTTGCGTAAGCCCATTTTTTCAACCACAATGCCCGTGTATTCATCATCCACGTCAATTTGGACTTCCTCAATGGGTTCTAACAGCTGCCCCGTTGTCTCATCTTTTTTAAAGAGAACCCGCGGACGGCCAATGGCCAGTTCAAAGCCTTCCCGGCGCATGGTCTCAATGAGAACGCCGAGCTGCAGCTCGCCGCGCCCCGCGACTTCAAACGCATCCGTTGATTGGGTTTCGCTCACCTTAATCGAGACATTACTTTCCGCTTCCGTCATCAAGCGGTCACGAATCATGCGGGACGTTACTTTTTTGCCTTCTTTTCCTGCAAAAGGGGAATCATTCACACAAAAGGTCATGGCCAAGGTTGGGGGGTCAATGGGCAGGGATTTCAAGGGCTCCATGACTTCAGGCACACAGATAGTGTCAGAGACAGTGGCTTTTTCAAAGCCCGCAACAGCCACAATATCGCCCGCAACGGCTTCTTGAATGGGAAGCCGCTCAAGGCCCCGAAACGCCAAAAGCTTTGTTAATCGCGTTTGCTCCAAGACATCGCCCTCGCGCCCTAAGGCTTTCACAGCCATATTCATGCGCGCCGTTCCACTTTGAATGCGGCCTGTCAAAATACGCCCTAAATAAGGATCAGCCTCAAGGGTTGTGACAAGCATAGAAAAGGGGGCTTCTGGATCCCCTTCCGCAACGGCCACATGCTTTACAATCGCCTTAAAAAGAGGCGCCAGATCCACCTTGGGATCCTCTAAATTTGCAATGGCCCAGCCTTCTTTCGCAGAGGCATAGAGGGTAGGGAAATCCAACTGCTCGTCATTGGCATCAAGAGCTGCAAAAAGATCAAAGACTTCCTCATGCACCTCGTAAGGGCGCGCATCTGGTTTATCCGCTTTGTTAATGACTACAATCGGCTTGAGTCCCTGGCGCAAGGCTTTCGCCACCACAAACTTCGTTTGAGGCATGGGCCCTTCAGAGGCATCCACAAGCACAAGCACCCCATCAACCATGGACAGAATCCGTTCGACTTCTCCTCCAAAGTCCGCGTGCCCTGGCGTATCAACGATATTGAGGCGGTGATCTTCCCATGAAATAGACGTGCATTTAGCCAAAATTGTAATGCCGCGCTCTTTTTCTAACTCATTGCTATCCATTGCTCTTTCAGCAATGCGTTGGTTATCGCGAAAGGTTCCACTCTGGCGAAAAAGAGCATCCACCAGCGTTGTCTTCCCATGGTCAACGTGGGCAATAATCGCTAAATTTCGAATTGTATTCATCATCACACCTTTATTTAAAACTCACACCCACAATAAGTCTGACCCCATTGGAGATAAAAAGAAGCTGCACTCTATCAGTATACATAGGCGATAGACAGCTGTTTTTCAACTCACGAGTGCTTTCTTATACATTCTACTTGAAGTGGCCTTATTCTGGATTGTCATCTCCCTTTGTGTCATGCTGAATTTATTTCAGCATCCCAGCGACAACGAGATCCTGAAACGAGTTCAGGATGACAAAATAAGTGTCATGCTGAATTTATTTCAGCATCTCAGCGACAACAAGATCCTGAAACGATCTCGAAGGTCTAGTCCCCTCCCCTCTCCCGGTTTCCCTCACTTAGAAGAGGGGGCAGCTCCTTTTTCCCGATAAGGTGAAAACCGTGCCCCCTAAGGTTCTAAAAGAACAGCTAGGGACTGTTCGAACTTTTATCAAAATCAGAAGGCCCTAAAGTTCGATCTGAAGGGTGGCGTTAGCTTTTAATAGAGCGTCTCTTAGATCTTTTCTTTCCTGTGAGGTGAGGTCATTATCACGCAAATCCAGTTTTATAGACTTGGTGCTTAAGTTGGGGTTGGAAACAAACTGCTCCATGGCGTCTTTAAATTTGATCCTATTGCCGCGCAGATCAAGCTCTTCAAGAAGGGGCAGCTGAGAGGAGATAATGGCAAGCCGTTTGCACTCCTCCGATGAATCTAAGGAATTATTGGATAGAATCAGAGTGCGGAGCACAGGGAATTTTTGAGCAGTCATCACGCCTTGGAGCTTGAAAAATGCAGCCACATCCGGATTGAAGGCTTTAAATCCAAGACTGTTATGACTCACATTCAGCGTTCGCAGACGAGAAAAAACAACTGATTTTTTGCACAGCGTTTCCAATCCCCGGGCGGATAGCTTATTCCTGCTGAACTCCAGGGTTTCGAGGTTTCCAAAAATAGCGTTTCCCAAAAGACTAGTTCCTCTCGGTCCTATCTCGACGTCCCGTAAGGCAAGTTTCTTAAGATGAGAGATTAAGAAAGGGCTGGTAGCAAGCCCTTCGATTTCCTTCAGAGGCACCTTATTTCCATCAAATTCCAAAGATGTAAGATTAGGGAAGAAATTCAGCGCAGCTATAAATCCAAGCTTAATAGGGGATTTTCTGAATTTCAAAACAGGCACACCTGCAAAAAGTTCGTATCTCGAAAGCTCATTTATTACTAGGGGCCCGGGCTTTTTTAGTAATTCCTGCCCTAGTATTTCTGGCAATGGGCCTTGTTGAACCTGCGCTCGTAAACTTTTGCAAACTCCTGCCACACGTACAAGATTTTCTAGATCACAAAATCCTAGAATATAAGGCATAAGATCCTGATTTTGAAAAACCTTCACGACTGGAGAATCACTAGGAAGAGGAGCATCAATTGGCTTTTGTTCTTCATCCATCGCCCCGGGAGGAGAGGCTAAAACAGGAGTGCCTTCTCGTTCGTCAGGAGCAGGAGCCTCAGCGTGTAAGCAAGGGCGTTTTCCGGATTGGGACCCATTTGAGTCAGGTCGCTTTCGCTTCCCCACCTTAGCTTGCTGGCCTTCCATTGCCCAGGCAGGCAAAGTGGTTGAAGATAAAAAAGAAAGCAAACAAAAACACTGTATAATTTTAAAATTCCGCATTTACAATTCCTTGCCAACAAAACACCATCATGAAAATACTTATAATATCAACAGTAAACGCTGTCAAATTTTTTTAGTATTTTCGGTGTCCTGTTTTTCCAATTTTTGAGGCGAAGGGGGCAGGGCACTCTCAGCGCCAGCGCGCGGCGATCGCGCTGGCTGCCTGAATGCCTATTTTAGCTCAAAAGTGAAACGTGAAAGCAGCTCTTGCCGTTCAATTGTTTGACGATGCGACAGATGAGCCCAACCCCCACCACACCACTCCATCGAGACCATTTTGCTCATCACCTGGCCAGCATGGACCGTTGAAGCCTCAAGTTTTTGATACAAATTTCCAGAACTCAGCTCCCTCGTAGATTGGGTGATTAAATAATTACAATGCTCCATGGGATTCGATTGCGTCCAAAAAACAGCCACTGGTGCCTCTGCTGTATTCCAATTTGACATAATAGGTTGCAGATAGTTGGTATTGCCTGCGAGATTGTTCTGGATGACAAAGTAAGGGGCAACCCGGATTGCCATCTTAAAGAACAACCTCTCCTCTTTGGGATATCCGGTTCCAATTGTGAACTCCTCCGCTATATCACGACCACATTTAGAAAGATCAAACGTTCCATCTAACGGATCGGCTAGACTTGCAACATGCCACTCTAGTTTGCCCTTATCGCTTCCAAGAATAGGTCTATAAACGAGCTTTGCACGGCGGAATGCGTAATACTCCTTCTCATGGCCAAGGGCTTGTGCCGGAACAGGAGAAAAGTCTCCCCTTAAAAATCCGACGACTGCTGCTAGAAATTTTGCACAATCACGTTCCTGTGTTTGTACACTAGAGGGAATAAGCACTGCCGTTGATGGCGCAGAAGGCTCTTCGCTTTGAACAGCTTGTGTGGACCGAGGAGACACACCACCCTTATCAACAGAATCCTGTCCATCCACCTTCATCGCACATAATTGCCCAGAGCAAAGAGCCAACAAGCTGACGGCAGTGAGGATCTTTTTTGTATGCTTAACCATTTTCAACAATCTCCATAAATATTAAAAAAACAACCTTTAATAAGGTATTTAATATATACTTACAAAATGTCAATGGCAAATTCACCCATCACACACACAAATTCTCTTTTCTCTCCATTTACACACCCACTTCAACCTGTTAGGGTGCGGAAAATTTCATTTACTCTCAGAGAGATCATGAAAATTATCGCCTGCAATAGTAACCGCCCTCTGGCCATAGGAATTGCCCAACATTTAAAGACTAACCTCGCTGAAGCCGTGATTCGGCGGTTCCCGGACAATGAGATTTTTGTTGAAATTTTGGAAACGGTGCGAGGCGAAGATATGTTTGTGGTTCAATCCACAAGCAAGCCGGTGAATGATTATTTGATGGAACTTTTAGTCACCATTGATGCGCTAAAGCGTGGCTCGGCGCGTCGGATTACGGCGTGCATTCCGTATTTTGGTTATGCTCGTCAAGATCGAAAGTCTGGCCCGCGGACCCCTATATCTGCCAAGCTTGTAGCCGATATTTTAACCACAGCTGGGGCAGATCGTATTTTAACCTTAGACCTGCATGCAGAGCAAATTCAGGGATTTTTTAACATTCCTGTGGATAATCTTTTTGCCGTCCCTCTCTTTCAAAAGGATATTCAAGACCGCTTGCCCCCGGAAAACCTTCTCATTGTCTCGCCTGATGTGGGAGGGATGGTGCGCGCTCGTGGCCTTGCAAAAAGGCTTTCCTGTAATCTGGCTGTGATTGATAAACGGCGGGAAAAACCAGGCGTTTCAGAAGTGATGAATGTGATTGGAGAGGTCAAAGATCAACATTGCTTAATCACAGATGATATTGTGGATTCTGCAGGAACTCTTTGCAATGCGGCCGATGCCTTGATGGAAGGCGGCGCTGCCTCGGTCAGAGCTTATGTGACCCATGGCGTATTTTCACCCCCCGCCTTAGAACGCATTGAAAAATCAGCCCTCAAAGAAGTGGTCGTTACCGACAGTATTTTGGCGACAGAAGACGCGAAGACATGCAAAAAAATCCGTCAAATCCCCCTTGCTCCCCTCTTTGCTGAGGCCATTTACCGCATTACGGATGAACAATCTGTGTCTGTTTTGTTTGAATAGACGCCTTAATTCTGCACTGGCATCGGCGCTTGAAGCTTTTGCCCAAGGGCCGTGATAAGGGACTGGATTTTACCGCCGCCATTTTGAATGACAGACGCGTATTCTGAACGCTGGGTAATGCTCATACTAATGCCCTCTAAAATAACATCATAAATCTGCATCTTCCCTTTTTTCTCAAAGATCTTCCAATCAACAAGGATGATTTGTCCATTAGGGCGAACAATGCGCGTCAGCACTGTAACGCCGCCATCTTTTTCTCGGCGAGATCCAATAACTTCAAATTTTTCAGACGTGTGGCCCTTAAAACGTGCCGCATAAATCGCCACGGTTGCGGCTTTAAAAAGCGCTAGGAATTCTTGTTTTTCTTGTGCAGAGGCTTGCTTCCAATACCGCCCCAACACAAACTTTCCAATAGATTTTATGTTAAATTTTGTTTCCAAAATGTCTTGGAATTGAGCCGCTTTGTCTTGTTGGGGAATGGACTCATCCGTCAAAAGAGTAATCACTTTTTCGCCGATGTCAGTCATAAAAGCCTTGGCTTTTTCCTCCTCAGGAGTGGCCATTGCCAGATGGGTTCCCATAAAAAGTAAAACAGCTATGAAAAAAAATTTTTTAAGCATGGAGAAGCCTTTCTTGTTTTTTTATTCTTCTTAGTCGTCGTCATCGTCGTCATCTGGACGTGGCGTATCAAGAGCTTGGCGCCCTTCTTTTTTAAGCATCAAGTCTTTTCGTCTTTCCATGTACCAAGCGCGGATAGTCGCATAAAAGTCAATAGAATTTGATTTGAGTTCATCCATCAGGTCAAGATTATCTGTTTTTGCATCTAAAATCTGCACACCTGTCCGCGTATAACCATAAGCTTCTCTCTTTCGATGATAGGCCCACCAATTAATAGGATCCATGGCGTAGTCCCCTGCTCGCCCCCACGCATCTCTCGCCGTCGAGGGGCCTAAAATAGGCAGCATAAGGTAAGGCCCCGCCTCAACCCCCCAGCAAGCAAGCGTTAAGCCAAAATCTTCTTTTTTATAGGGAAGGCCTGCATCGGTTGAGACATCAAAAAGCCCCCCAACCCCAAGGGTTGAATTCACAACAAAACGCCCCAGCGTGACCCTTGCGCCTTCCAGATCCCCCTGAAGAAGATTATTAGCAAAAACAACAGGTTCGCTCAAATTCCGCAAAGTATATCCTATCCGTTCACGGGCAAAGTCAGGGACAAGATCTCTGTACATCCTTGAGAGAGGCTCTATACAAATCATGTCAAGAAACTGATTGAGAGCAAAGATGGCGCGGTTGAAAGATTCAAAGGGATCAATCTCTTCCTCTTCTGCTGACGAAGTGGATTGAATAATTTCGCGCCAGTCTTCTGAGTCAAGAGTCACCTCTTTTCCTGGGTGCTTTTGATCATTTGTGTACGTCCACGCGTCTTGTTGAGCCTGTGCAGGAGAAAAAGTTAAGCACACAAGAACAAAAAAAACACCTCTATATCGCAATCCATTAGTCATAGATGTGGCCTTTAAGAACTTCCATGACCCTTTCTACTGTGGCTTCATGGGCATCATCATTACTTTCAACAATCAGATCTGCTTTTTCATAAAGTGGATAGCGGCGTTCCACCATTTCATCAAGGATTTGCTTGGCATCTCCTTCAAACAGAAGGGGGCGCGTGTCCCTGCGAATGACGCGTTCATACAAAACGTCAGGGTCGGCCCTCAACCACAAAGAAAGGGCATTTTCTTTTATGAGCGCACGACTGTCTTCATCCACAAAAGCGCCATCTCCTGTAGAAATAACTTGTATCTGCTCACTCAAAAGCCGTTTGATGACCCGCCGTTCCGCATCACGAAAAGCTGTTTCTCCCCATGTTTCAAAGATATCAGCGACGGAACAGCCTGCAGCCCGCTCTACTTCTTGATCTGTGTCATGGAAAGGAATTCCAAGCTTTCTCGCAAGGCGCCAGCCAATGCTGCTTTTCCCAGCTCCCATCATTCCAACAAGAACCAAAGTTCGCGGCAAAACAAGGCTTGATGAATATCGTTTCGGTTTTTCTTTCATTCCTTTGAAATCTCTCTTACTTTCCTTTAACATACCTAATTGCATTACAAGAGGAAACATCTTTCGTGATAAAAACAACCGAAATGTCTATCCCAAGGGTCGATATCGTTCCAGAAAGGGATGCTGTTAGCTTTAAAGTCTATGGAGCATGGCTTGCAAAAACCGCAAGAGCCGCCGAATCCTTATGCGAGGATATGCTCAAAAAATCGTTTCCTCCTAAAATTTTTATTGATCTTGCTGACTTTAAAGATTTCGACACTTCCGGTGTGTGGCTTTTGCAACGAACCCTCAAGGCGCTTGAGCACAAAGGGTACCATGTGACGCTTCAAAATGGCAGCAAGTCTTTTCTTACCCTTTCTTCACGCCTTAGTGGATACGCGCCATCCCTTGAAAAAGCTCCCAAACCCCTTTCTTTTTTTGGGGAACGGTTGGTTTTCATAGGACAAACAAGCATTGCTCTGGCCCTTTTAACAAGGGACCTAATTATCTTTTTAGGTCAAGTTGCGGTGGGGATTATCTCGGTTTTCCTTCACCCGCGTCGCTTGCGCCTTACCTCTATTATCGTTCATATGGAAAGATTTGGGGTCAATGCGATCCCCATTATTATCGTCATCTCCATGGCCCTTGGTCTTGTCCTTGCCTATCAGGGAGAAGAACAACTGCGTCGTTTCGGCGCTGAAATTTACACGATTAACCTTGTCAGTATCTCGGTTGTCAGAGAGGTTGGCATCCTTATTACAGCTATTTTGGTCGCAGGCCGTACGGGAAGTTCGATCACAGCTCAAATTGGGATTATGAAGATCAACCAAGAAGTTGACGCGCTCAATACCTTAGGGCTCAGTCCTATGGAGGTGTTGATCGTTCCCCGCATTTTGGCCCTTATCCTTGTCATGCCTTGTTTAGCCTTTGTGGCTGACCTTGCAGGCCTTTTAGGGGGCGGAATTATGGTTGTTCTTTCCTTGGACGTTTCTCCTCAGCTGTATATCTATCGTATTGCGGAAGCCATTACCATTGGTGGGTTTTGGATCGGCATCATGAAAGCTCCTATTTTTGGGGCCATTATTGGAGTTGTAAGCTGTTTTGAAGGAATGCGCGTGAAAGGCACAGCGGAAAGCGTAGGCATTTGCACGACGCGGTCTGTGGTTGAAGGAATATTTTTGGTTACCCTGGCGGACGCCCTTTTATCCGTCTTCTTCTCAAAAATAGGCATTTAAATGACTGAAAACTCACCCATCATCTCAATTCGCGGCCTTGTCACCAAATTTGGGGATCAAACCATCCACGATCATTTAGACTTAGACATCTCTCGCGGAGAGATCTTTGGAATTGTCGGCGGTTCTGGCGCAGGTAAGTCTGTGCTTTTAAATACTATTTTGGGACTCATTCCCCTCAGAAAGGGCGTGATTACGATTTTAGGGAAGAGCATTGGATCCCTTGAAAAAATTACGGCCCTGCACCTCCAATCCCATTGGGGCGTGTTATTCCAAGGGGGCGCCCTGTTTAGTTCTCTCACTGTTGGTGAAAACATTCAAATTCCTATGAAAGACATGGAAAACATGCCTCCTGAGTTGGCCCGCGAAATGGCCCTCATCAAGCTAAAGATGGTTGGCCTTCGGGAAGATGATTTTTATAAATATCCCTCTGAGCTTTCTGGGGGTATGGTCAAAAGAGTCGCTCTGGCCCGTGCCCTTGCCGTCGATCCTGAGATTTTATTCCTGGATGAGCCCACCTCTGGCCTTGATCCGATCTCAGCCGAAGCCTTTGATGAGCTGATCTTAACTTTAAGGGCCAACCTTAATTTAACTGTTGTCATGATCACCCATGATTTGGATAGTATAGCACGTCTTTGCGATCGCCTTGCGGTCTTAGTTGACAAACGGGCCATTGTCGGGACATTAAAGTTATTACTAGACAACAAACATCCCTGGATTCATGAATACTTTCATGGAGTCCGTGGCCGGCTTGCCCTTGCAAGCCTTAAGGAGTAATGATGGAAACACGCGCTGGATATATGGTGGTTGGCTCGTTTGTTCTTTTATCTATT
>CAZSAH010000059.1:0-9262 GCA_964605015.1 uncultured Alphaproteobacteria bacterium
TGGGAGAGGTCGCCCCGAAGGGGCGGGTGAGGGGTAATCGCCGGTCGCTGCGCTCTCTCGCGATGACGATGAAACATCCTTATCCAAAACTCAGGTTTCTTACGAATTCGAAGAGCGAGCCGCCATCATGGAGTACGACGGCGGCCTCACACGAGAGGAAGCAGAAAGACTGGCCAGAATTGATAGAGAAGAAAACCTCCCGTCAAGTGAGCAAACAAACGCACCAGCAGGATATTTCAGAGGAGCTAGGTCACGAATCTCCCTCAACACATGAACGTCTACAGAGGCGTCTCGCTGTGGTGTTGGCCAAGGGGAAAAACCGGCCGGCTCTTTACCAGCGGATGCAGCGGTCCCTCGAACCATGGATGTGTTGACTAAAATCAGGGCGTGCAACTGCTTCACCGTACCATTCCCCGCCTGGAGAGTGTCCTTGCTCCATGTAGGCCTCAGCATCTGTGTATGGCCGCTAATTACTCGGTTGGGTGGTCAATATGTTCCGAGTGACAGCATCTGGTGCACTGTACGTGTGTTGGTGAACTTGATATTTTCGTCTAAACGCTTCAAGGTTCGCTCGCAGGTCTGCCAATTGGCTCGCGAAGGCCTGATGGAATACTTTGAGTTCACCTTCTAAATGATCCATTCTACTAAACTTCTTATGCCAATGCATCATTTGGTCATGGTTGTGTCCGCTGATAAAATCAGCATAAGCTTGCCGGACGACTTCTTGCTCAGGAGCGTCTGTCGCAAGCCTCCCTATTGCATCAGGTCCACAAACTTGTCTGTGAACTTCAGGGTGATACCCAAAGTCAAAGGGGACATAGGCACCACCATCCTCGCTGCAGTCCTCATCCTGAGGAGCTCTCCCTGGAACAAGAGAGGTAAGCACTTCTTGTGATCTATGTTTTGTTCTTTTTTCAATATCTGCAACCCTTTCTTGTCTCTTCTGCTGTAAGCTTTGAACGTGAGCTTGGCGTTTTGCTTCATTGCTATTCTCAAAGGTTTTTAGGGCTCCCGCATAAGAAGTCAAAGAAACCCCTTGAAGCAGGCCAACCAACCTTTCTTCTCTGGAAAGGCCTAGCCCAAAGGTTACCCAAAATTCGAGGGCACTA
This sequence comes from uncultured Alphaproteobacteria bacterium, assembly GCA_964605015.1. Classification (GTDB taxonomy): domain Bacteria; phylum Pseudomonadota; class Alphaproteobacteria; order UBA9655; family UBA9655; genus UBA9655. Next base: position 1,110 of record CAZSAH010000059.1, read on the forward strand.
TACTCTTTTATACTCTTATCATACTCAGAGAGGACCGTTAAAGGTATGGCAAGCTGTCGATTGAAAACGTCCTCCATAACATTCAAAAACATTTTTTCCTCATCGGGGGCCACAGCAGAATCCTCTATGACCTTACTTGTTGTGGGATATCGAGGCTCAATAGACTGCCTCTCATCACCATCCATCCCAAAGGCAACGCTTGAGATGATCATCAAAGCCGCGCAAACGCTTAAACACATTGTTATTTTATTCATAAAGAGTTTCTTTCACCACTATTGTTAGCATTGCCAGCATCCTACGCCTCAGGGAAACAGAGTTCAAGCGGGCAAACTCAACTAAGCTTTATCTGTTCCACTGTTCCATTCCCTAGAGGGTGGAACAATGGAACAAGGTCTTTATCCGTGGAATGCCCCCTGGATTTATGTCAAAAGGGTTGCCTTGCCAAGGAGAAAAACAGACTGGCCCTTTCCTGTGGATGCAGAGGTGTTGCGAGTATATCACTTTTACGTCGAGCTGACGTGCTTTTACGAAAAATTAACTTTTTCGCGTTATGATGTGAAGACTATCGAAACCCTTATGCATGGAGATAATCATGACAACGCTCATTCCTCAAACCCGTAAAATGGCTCTTAGTTTTCTTATCCTGTTTGCGTCTTTTGAAGGAGAAGGGCGGGCGCAAGTAATGTATACGATTATACAGAAACAGTGTGCTGTGAATTGTGTGAGCGATTTTATCAATAATTATAAGACATGCGCTAAAAATCTAAAATCGCAAAAATCATGTCTTAACACACCTTTAAAAACTCTTGAGGATTGTATGAAAAAGCAATATACTCGTTGTGAGCAGTGTTCTGAATCCGGGCTCACAAATTTTGTAGATCAAGCGGCGGTTGTAACCAAGTGTTTCACCCCATTTAAGGTAGATTTTGATTCATCCACAACAGTTGCAGGGGTTGCACCATATATTACAAGCTTATCCACCTGTGTTACTCAATTTCCCTCTACGGCAACGTGCCCCGCTCCATCCGAATCCGAAACCGACTTTTAACGCTCTAATGCTGTTTTGGATTTACGGGATTCTCGCTCGTTGATTGTTACTCAGATGAATTGAAAGCACCTTATTGAAATCCCTCCACCTGTCATTCCCGCGAAAGCGGGAATCCAGACAGCGCTTTTAAAAAAGCAATTGTTAATATCTTCTCAGGTGTTTTTTGAAGACATTGTTTTGAAAAGGTTTTATCTGGATCCCCGCCTTCGCGGGGATGACAAGTGGGGGCGGGGACAAAGGGTGAAATAAAACTGAAGCTCACAACCACTTACGCGGCCTTATCAGAGGATACATTTTTACAGGTATGGATCACCTTTTCGATTTCTGCTGTGCGCTCCTTTAAAAGGGCTTTGTTTGCGCGCGTTTCCACATTAAGGCGCAACAGAGGCTCTGTGTTAGAGGATCTGAGATTAAACCGCCAGTCTGAAAATGAAAGGCCGAGCCCATCCGTGACATCAATTTCTGGATTGAGATGAGAAAAATGCTTTAAAATGGCGTCCATCACTAAGGTTGGGTTCTCTACTTTGTAATTAAGTTCTCCGCTGCAGGGGTAAGAGTCTATTCGTTCTGACACCATGTGAGAGAGTGTTTTTCCTGTAGAACTCATCAATTCGGCCACCAAGAGCCACGGGATCATGCCGCTATCACAGTAGGCAAAGTCTCTGAAATAGTGGTGAGCACTCATCTCACCGCCATAAATTGCATTTTCCAACCGCATACGTTCTTTAATAAACGCATGGCCCGTTTTGCTTTGAACGGGCTGGCCTCCCGCTTTTTCAACGATTTCAACTGTATTCCAAAGCAACCTTGGATCATGAATGATCTTTTCATGAGGATGTTTCGTTAGAAAGGCTTCTGCCAACACCCCAACAATGTAGTATCCTTCGATGAATTCTCCCTTTTCACAGAATAAAAAGCACCGATCAAAATCACCATCCCAGGCAATTCCCATGTCAGCTTTATGGAATTTGACAGCCTCTGAAGTTAACAAACGATTTTCAGGCAGCAGGGGGTTAGGGACACCATGTGGAAAATTTCCATCAGGGTCTTCATTGAGATAGATAAATTCAAAGGGCAAGTGCTTTTCAAGCAATTTTATAATTAAACCGGCTCCGCCATTTCCAGGATTGACGACAATTTTTAAGGGTTTGGCAACATCAGTATTTATGTAGCTTAAAAGATGAGAAACATACCTTGTTTTATCCGTCTGCACGGATGTCCAGCCCGGGGTCACTTCACTTGAAATATCAGATCGCATGTCCACGACGTGATCACAGATATCAGCTAAGCCTGAATCTCCTGATATGGGGATAGACTGTTCACGAACAAGCTTCATGCCATTGTAACCCTTTGGATTGTGGCTTGCCGTAATCATTATCCCCCCACCAACATTCTGGGATTGTTTATCAAAGGTATGAAAATAGACTTCTTCTGTCCCACATAAGCCAATATCAATGACATTCACCCCCTCATCATTGAGGCCTTTTATCACGCTTTTGGCCAGGTCTGGACTTTCCAAACGGATATCCCATCCCACCACAACCGTATGGGGCTGGATTGTCTTTGCAAAGGCTCTGCCTATCCTATAGCTCAGCTCAGAATCGAGCTCGTTTGGAACTTTTCCCCGAATATCATAGGCTTTAAAGCAAGAGATCTTAGGCTGCATTAAACTCTTCCATGATTATCCGCTCCCGGTGCACAAAAAATTATCTTCGATATAGAATATAAAAAATCTTTATTATATAAGATACGATTCAGTTTTTCATAAACTTATCTGAATTATACATTGTTGTTGCATTAAAGATAAAAAGTGTCAAGAGATCTTTGCCAAATGGCCTAAATTTCTTCTCTTTCTTCCCCATTCTATTTCTTGTAAGGTTTTCTCATATTTTAATAACCTAAAAATGTCCATGACAAGCCCTATTTCTGATCATTCATCGTCCTCAAAAAATCCGCCCACACGCCGGGATTTTCTGTTGCTCACCGCAGGGGCTGTGGGGGCTGTGGGAGCGGCTTATTTTGCGTGGCCTTTTATTGACAGCATGAATCCGGCCGCGGATGTTTTGGCTCAATCCAGCATTGATGTGGATTTATCGTCCATTCCCGAAGGGCAAGCGATTACAGTTGTGTGGCGAGGCAAACCCATTTTTGTGCGCCACCGAACGGCACAAGAAATTCAAGAGGCCGAAGCCGTCCCTCTGGCAGATTTAGCCGACCCCGAACCCGATCAGGATCGCGTTCAAAAGGGGCACGCTGCTTGGCTGATTGTAGTTGGCATTTGTACTCACCTAGGGTGCATCCCCACGGGCAATAAGCCGAGCCAAGATCGCGGCAAATATGGGGGGTGGGTCTGTCCCTGTCATGGATCCTTGTATGATACCTCTGGACGCGTAAGGCGAGGACCAGCCCCTCTTAACCTTGCCATTCCGCCCTATGTATTTTTAACCGAGTCAGCCATCCGCATTGGAGTAGAGGAGAAAAAAGCATGAATTCCCTCAAAAAAGTCATGCGATGGATTGATTATCGCCTCCCGGTCTTTACTTTTATTGATCATGAGCTCACCAAATACCCTACCCCAAAGAATTTAAACTATTTGTGGAACTTTGGGTCCCTTGCCGGCATTACGCTTGTGGTGATGATTATTTCCGGTATTTTTTTGGCTATGCACTATGATCCTGATGCAGAAAAGGCCTTTGATAGCGTGGAATATATCATGCGCAACGTGAATTATGGCTGGTTTATGCGCTATTTGCATGCCAACGGAGCCAGTATGTTCTTTATTGTTGTCTACATCCACATGTTTCGGGGCCTTTATTATGGGTCTTACAAAGCCCCGCGAGAGCTGCTGTGGATTTTGGGGGTGGTGATTTTGATTTTAATGATGGCAACGGCTTTTATGGGATATGTGTTGCCGTGGGGGCAGATGAGCTATTGGGGTGCCACCGTTATCACTAACCTTTTCTCCGTCTTTCCGTTTGGGGACTCCATTGTCCAATGGTTATGGGGAGGGTTTTCCGTTGATAGCCCCACCCTCAACCGGTTTTTTGTTCTCCATTATTTATTCCCTTTTTTAATTATCGCTGTTGTGGGCCTACATCTTATTGCGCTTCACCAGCATGGGTCAAATAATCCTGTCGGTGTTGAATGCAAAGAGCCAAAGGATAAAATTCCTTTTCACCCTTATTACACCGTAAAAGACTTGTTTGGTTTAGGCGTCTTTGCCCTTATTTGGTCCTATTTTATTTTCTTTAACCCGAATTTTTTTGGAGAACCCGACAATTACATTCCGGCAAATCCGCTGGTGACCCCCGCGCACATCGTTCCAGAATGGTACTTTCTGCCGTTTTATGCCATTTTACGATCGATTCCAAACAAGCTTTTTGGCGTTATGGCCATGTTTGGGGCTGTTCTTGTTCTGTTTTTCCTCCCTTGGTTGGATCGGTCCAAAGTGCGTAGCGCCACCTTTCGCCCTCTTTTTAAGTGGGTCTTTTGGACCTTTGTGGTGGACTGCCTTATCTTAGGCTATGTGGGGGCTTATTCCCCCGACTATATCCATGAAAAATTGGGGATTTCGAACCAATTCTTAGGCCAACTCACCACCTTCTATTACTTTTTTTTCTTCATTGTCTTGTTGCCTTTGCTGGGACTTTATGAAAAACCGCTCCCCGTTCCCAAAAGCCTGAGCGAGGCGAAAGCGTCTAAAAAGCACAAGCGGTTTTTTGTCCTTGCTTTCTTAAGTGGGATGGGGCCTCTTTTGGGAAGCGCTCCTCTTCCTTTGTCTCATCAATCTTGGTCCTTTCAAGGTCCCCTTGGAACCTTTGACCGCACAGAGCTGCAACATGGTTTCCAAATTTACAAGGAAGTGTGCGCAACCTGTCATGGCCTCAAACACCTGCGATTCCGGGATTTAGCGGCGCTTGGGTATAGCCCTGAAGAAATCAAAGCCATTGCGGCTGAGTATAAAATTGGAACCGTTAACGAAGAAGGGGAGGCAACGACACGGCCTGCTCTTCCGACGGATCCGTTTCCCAATCCTTATCCTAACGAAAAAGCCGCGCGCGCAGCGAACAACGGGTCTCTCCCCCCCGATCTTTCCCTCATCACAAAAGCACGTGTCGGCGGGCCTGATTATGTCTATTCTCTTTTAACAGAGTACAAAGAAACGCCGCCCAAAGGCCTCCAACTAACGCCAGGAATGCACTACAACCCTGTGTTTCCAGGAGGGCAAATCGCTATGATTCCGCCCCTTTCTGATGGCCTGGTGACCTATAGCGGTGGCACAAAACCGTCCATCCCTCAAATGTCCAAAGATGTCGTGACCTTTTTATCTTGGGTCGCTGAGCCTGAGCTTGAGACAAGAAAAAGCATGGGATATAAGGTATTGATTTATTTTCTTGTGTTCACAGGGCTCATGTATTGTGTCATGAAAATGATCTGGGCGCGGGTGAGATAAGATTCTTGCATTTCTACGGTCCTGTACTTACATGAGAAGGAATGATATACTTAAGGAAAAGGAGGACTATCATGACTTATCTCCCCATTCCCGATGACCTTGATAAGCGCTTGGCTGCTCTTGCGGCGCAAGCTCATCTTTCAAAAGATGAGTATGCGGCTCAGCTTTTAGAAGACGTGCTAGAGGACCAAGAGGATTATCTCATTGCTTTAATGCGCTCAGAACGCCTTGACAAAGGTATTGATAAAGTCGTTTCTTTCGAAGAAATTGTAGAAAAGCACATAAAGAAATATGGAAAACAAGGCTTGGAGCATTAAATTTTCTCCTGAGACTGAAAAGGAGTGGGATAAACTTGCTCCCTTGTTCCAAAAGAAAATCCTCAACTTTCTTTTTAAACGTCTTAAAACAGGAGAAGACCCAAGGCTTTTTGCAAAGCCACTCACAGGAAATCTGAAGAATTTCTGGAGGTACCGCGTTGGGGATTACAGGCTTATTTGTGAGTTTCAAGAGACAGCACGAATCATTCGTATCATGCGTGTTGCTCATCGCCGGGAATCTTATAATAACCTTCATCTTTTAAAGCTCTCCTCATAACTGGTTGCTCTTGGGACAGAGGGGAAGGACCCTATAATGCGGGGCAATAACTGATTAAGGTGTTAAGTTTATGATTAAAATGCAAAATCTCACTGTCCGTATGGCGGGGCGAACGCTCATTGAAAATCTTTCCCTGTCTTTGAATGAAGGCCACCGGTATGGAATCGTGGGCCGAAATGGAACAGGGAAATCAACCTTTTTCAAGATTCTTCTCAAAACCCTTCAGCCGGATGAGGGGCGCCTCGAAATCCCTGCACGCGTGCGTATGGGGCATGTTGCCCAAGAAATCCCTGCTGGACCCTCAACGCCCCTCGATGTTGTCATGGCCGCTGATAAGGAACGTCTAGAGCTTATGGCGCGTTTGGAAGACGGCAGTGAGCCTGAAAATATGGCAGACATTTATGAACGTCTTATGGTCATTGATGCCTTTACAGCCGAAAGCCGGGCCGCAGAAATCTTAGCAGGGCTTGGGTTTTCGGAAGAGATGCAGAAATCTCCTCTCTCCACCTTTTCAGGGGGGTGGCGTATGCGGGTAGCGCTTGCGTCCCTTCTTTTCTCAAAGCCCGATTGGCTTTTGCTGGACGAGCCCACAAACCATTTGGATTTAGAGGCGTCTCTTTGGCTTGAAGACTATCTTAAGGGGTATCCCCATAGCCTTTTGATCATCAGCCATGATCGTCATCTGTTGAACAATGTCTGCGATCGTATCCTCTATTTGAATATGAGCAAAATCCTTTCGTATAGTGGAAATTATGATACCTTCGAGAGAACCTGGGCTGCCCAGCAGGAAGCCCTCAAATCTCAGCATTTCAAGCAAGACCTTCAACGCAAACATATGATGGCCTTTGTCAATCGCTTCCGAGCAAAAGCCACAAAAGCAAAGCAAGCTCAAAGTCGCCTTAAAGCGCTTGAAAAAATGGAACAGCTCCCAGACATCGCCCAAGACGTAAACGTTAAATTTGATTTTCCTCAACCCGATAAGCTATCTCCTCCTCTGCTTGTTCTTGATCAGGTGAGTGTGGGGTATACGCCAGGCCAGCCCATTCTCAAAGGTCTTAATATGCGGATTGATGAAGAAGATCGCATTGCTCTGCTGGGGTCGAATGGAAACGGAAAATCAACGTTTGCAAAGTTGATTGCCGGACGCCTTGCTCCGCAAACAGGGGAACTCCGTCGCTCTGGAAAGCTTAAAGTGGGGTACTTTGCCCAACATCAATTGGAAGAATTTGATGAAGCCGCTACCCCCTTTGAGCACGTTATTCGAAAGGCCCCGTCTTTTTCCCCGACAACTGCACGCGCCTATTTGGGGCGCTTTGGTCTTTCTGGGCCGTTGGCTGATGTGAAGCTTAAAAACCTTTCCGGTGGGGAAAAGGCGCGCCTTAATCTCACCCTCATTTGCTTGGAAAAGCCGCATATCCTTATTCTAGACGAGCCCACAAACCATTTGGATATGGGATCGCGCCAGGCCTTGATGATGGCTCTCAATGCTTTTGAGGGGGCTGTGATTCTTATTACCCATGATACGGATCTTTTGGCCTCCACCATGGATCGCTTGTGGCTTGTGGCTGATCAAAAAGTGATCCCCTATGAGGGAGATCTTGAGGATTATCGTCGGTTTATTTTGAGGAAAGAGGAGGGCTCTTCTCGGGCTCAAAAACAAAAGAAACCCTCCAAAGAGGCGTCCCTCGACGTGAAGAAAAAGGCTCAAGAAGCCAAACTCAAAATGGACGCCCTCTCCACGTCTTTGCAGAAGATCAGGGATGACCTGAATACCCCTGAGCTTTACTCTCATCATTCTGAAGCATTGTCCGATCTTTTAAAGCAGCAACACACGCTGGAAAAAGAGCTTGCCTCTGCAGAAGAAGCCTGGCTTCAGGCAGAAGAGATGGCAGGAAAATCGGCTTAATCTCAGGGCGATTGAATGCATGGTCTTTGTGCCCCAGGCCGTCCTTGTGAGGGAGTGAAGCGACCGCGGCAATCCAGTGGTTCCCTCTACTCTTGTCATCCCCCCCCCCCCCCCCCTTTCATTCCCCCGTAGGCCGGGACGCCAAGAAAAAC
>CAZSAH010000060.1:0-8632 GCA_964605015.1 uncultured Alphaproteobacteria bacterium
TGTCATCCCCGCGAAGGCGGGGATCCAGATAAAACCTTTTAAAAACAGCGCTCTCAAAAAGATACTTCAGAAAACCTAACAATTACTTTTTTAAAAGCGCTATCTGGATCCCCGCCTTCGCGGGGATGACAAGTGGGGGCGGGGATGACAAGGGGTTGGAGGACAAACAAAGAGATGACAAGTGAGGGGATCGCGGGGACAAGTGAGGGCCACTTTTCCCTCACCGCAGCTTCAACGTGCACAACCCAATCAGGGCCAGAACAATGGAGATAATCCAAAAGCGAAAAACGATGGTGGACTCAGACCATCCTTTCTTTTCAAAATGATGGTGAATGGGGGCCATCAGGAAAATCCGCTTTCCGCCAGAGATCTTAAAATATCCGACTTGCAGGATAACGGATACGGCTTCCATGACAAACAAGCCGCCCACAATGGCAAGCACAAGCTCATGCTTTGTAATCACAGCCATTGTCCCCAAAGCGCCCCCTACAGCAAGGGACCCTGTATCTCCCATAAAGACCATGGCAGGGGGGGCATTATACCATAAAAACCCAAGGCAGGCGCCGATGAGGGCTCCACAAAAGATGGCGAGTTCTCCCGTCCCGGGAACAAAGGTGATTTGAAGATATGTGGCAAAGACGTGGTTCCCCACAACGTAAGCAATGAGCATAAAGCAGGCTGCGACAATCATGACAGGGCCCGTGGCCAGGCCATCAAGTCCATCTGTTAAATTAACCGCATTCGACGCACCCACCACAACACACACGCCAAAGGGCACATAAAGCCATCCTAAATTGATCACCATATCCTTAAAAAAAGGAAGGGAAATGCTGGTGGCAAGGGCGGGGTTCCCGAGGTACATCACTCCATAAATGGCAAGAACGCTTAGGCTCACTTGAAGAAAAAGCTTCTTTTTCCCAGAAAGCCCTTTTGAATTCCGTTTAGTAAGTTTTAGATAATCGTCAAGGGCTCCGATAAAGCCAAAGCCAAGGGTGATCAACAAAACAATCCATACATACCAATTCGTCCAATTCATCCATAAAAGAACACTGGATGTGAGGGCAAAAAGAATAAGGCTTCCCCCCATGGTGGGGGTGCCTTGTTTTGTGAGCAGGTGAGACGCTGGGCCATCCTCGCGAATGGGCTGTCCCTCGCGTTGCTTTTTCTTCAACCATTGAATGAAGACGGGGCCGCATAAAAAGCTGATCAGCAAGGCGGTTAAAAGGGCGCCCGCTGTGCGAAAGGTAATGTAGCGAAAGAGATTGAAAAAAACGCTCTCATGCCCCCAGAGGGTGTAAAGGTAATAAAACATAGTCTAGACTATCCTTTTGAGTGGGTTTGTTAATAGTGGAATCGACATGATAAAATTCTAATTTTTTCAGGAGTGACTTCATAAACAAGGCGGTGTTCTTGGGTAATACGACGCGACCATGCCCCAGAAAGATGGTATTTTAAAGGCTCGGGCTTACCGGTACCATCAAAAGGATCTTTCCCTATTTCTTGAATAATTTTTAGTATTTTTTCAGCCCTCTTTCGATCATTTTTCACCCAATAGGAAAGATCTTCGATAGCGTTAGGATCAAATTCCAAGTTCCTTGCGGACGTCATCAAGGGTTTTTCCTTCTTTTCTATGGAGGGCTTCTAATAATCTTTTCAGGTTATGAGGAGAGCGAGACAAATAGGCTGTTTCTTCTAAAGAGCGATAATCATCTTCTGCAAGGAGGGCAACGTTTTCCCCACTGCGGCGCTTGATAAAATAAGGAGTATGCTCTGAACAAACCTTGTCCAGATAGGTCTTGAGACTCTTTCTGGCTTCTGAGTATGAAATTTCATGTCGCATCACATTATCTCCTATTATGTACAACTATATAGTACATAAAAAATCAAGGAATGTCAAGAAGAGTCTGAGCCTGGCGTTCAAGCAAAGCCTCGACAATTGGCTTTACCCGCGTCCCAAAGGACGCTTTGACCGTAATCACGTCCCCGGGTTTAACCGCGGCCACCACAAGGGGAAGTAACTCCAACGAGGTGGGGGCGTATCCCCCCTTCATGTGAGGAGGAAGGCGATCGAACAAAGAGGCCATGTAGGGCCCGCAACAATAAACAAGATCAATCTTGTTGTGCAAAAGAGGCTCAAGAAGCTCTTCGTGGCGTTTTTGGGAGACATCCCCCAGCTCGCGCATGTCCCCAATGACCGCGATTTTGCGCGTGCCCTCACTGGCTCCCAAGATATCAAGGGCAGCCCGCATAGAGGTGGGGTTTGCATTATAGCTTTCATCAAGAATAGTGAAGAGGCCCTTGTGGCGCCGGCCTCGTCCTGCTGGAATTTCAACAGTTTCAAGACGATGCGCGGCCGTCTTGACATCAGCACCTGCTAAATGAACGGCCCCTAAAACAGCAAGGCTATTCAGGGCCCAATGGATGCCGAGGGAGGGAAGGGTGTAGGAGACGGTTGTCCCGGAAATGTTTGCGACAACAGAGCCGTTCTCAGCATTTTCCTCGTAAGAGAGAAGACGAAAGTCTGCGGTGTCATCCCGACCAAACCCAAACACTGTGAGCCCATTCTTTTGGGCAATCTCTGATAAAAGGGCAAAGAGAGGATTATCTATGTTCAAGATGACCTGCCCCCCTTTGTCCATGCCTTCGAAAATTTCAGCCTTAGCGCGGGCTATCTCTTCAACGCTGTTGAAGAAGGCCACATGGGCTTCTGCAACCTGGGTGATGAGGGCGATTTGGGGCTTAATCATGTGGCTTAAGGGGCGAATCTCGCCCGTTTGGCTCATCCCCACTTCAAAGATAGAAAATTGTGTGTCTTGCGGCATGCGCGCGAGGGTCAAGGGAACGCCCCAGTGATTATTGTAACTCGACACATTCCCATGGGTTCGCCCCTGCTCTTCAAAGACCCATTTGAGCATCTCTTTCGTGCTTGTTTTTCCCACGCTTCCTGTTACCGCGATGCGAAGGGCGGGCGTGCGATCGCGGGCGGCTATGCCAAGCTTTTCTAGGGCTTGAAGCGTGTCCTGAACCCGAACAAGGGGAAGAGGGGCGGGGCTGTCTTGTGAGACAAAAGCGGCGGCGGCTCCTTTTGCTGCGGCATCCTGGAGAAAGGCATGGCCTTCGCCCGTTTCTCCTTTAAGCGCCACAAAAAGATCCCCTTTTTCAAGGGTACGTGTATCAATTGAAATGCCAGAGCATGTCCAGGGGGCAGAAGATTTTCCGCCCACAATTTGATCGACGACGTGTGAGTCCCAGAGACTTGTCATGTGTTTATCCATTTTTGCACCTCTTCTCTATCATTAAAAGGAAGAGCCTGATCGCCTATCTGTTGATAGGGCTCATGGCCTTTACCAGCAATTAACACCACATCTCCTTGCTTCATCTGGTGAAGCGCCGCTTGAATGGCTTCCTGCCTTGACCCAATGTCACGTGCCTGGGGGCATTTTGCAAGAATTTGTTGCCGAATAGTGGTGGGGTTTTCATGACGAGGATTATCGTCTGTCACAATGACGTGATCGGCAAGAGTGGCGGCAATGTCACCCATTACAGGTCTTTTGAAAGGATCCCTATCCCCTCCACAGCCAAAGACAACCCAAAGGTCCCCTTGTGTATGGGGCCGTAACGCTTCAAGCGCTACCCTAAGCCCCTCAGGGGTGTGGGCATAGTCTACATAAACGCCAGGGGCGGCTTGCTCGAGACGTCCGGGGACTCCTTTTAAACTTGAGCACGCCGCGATGACCCGGGAAGGTGATCCCCCACACGCAATAACGGCGCTTACGGCTGCCATCACATTATAGACTTGAAACTGGCCCACCAGGGGAAGAGAAAGGGGATAAGGGTGACCCTCCACACGCAAAACGACCTCTTGACTATCTGCCTTAGGAAGAAGGGAAATAAGCTGCACAAGATTTCCCTCTTTCCCAAAGGTCAGCGTTTTAAGATCACGCTTTTGGCATAGGCTCGCCAGTGCCTTGTAGCCTTCACTTTCCGTATTTAAAAGAGCAGTTGCAGAGGGGGGCAGAATATCCTGAAAAAGCCGGATCTTTGCCTCAAAATACGCCTCTAAGGTCGGGTGATAATCTAAATGATCATTGGAAAAATTTGTAAACACAGCCGCCTTCAGAGGCACAGAATCGAGGCGATGCTGGTGAAGGGCATGACTCGAGGCTTCAAAGGCCAAATGATCAATCCCTTGGTCTTTAAGAGAGTGAAGAAGGCGATGAAGCATAAGGGGATCAGGGGTATTGAGCCCTTCTGTCCCTGTGGGAGGGGGAAGGGGACGGCCCTCAATCACAAGGCCCAATGTGCCTAAGCTTGCAGCAGAAAGGCCCATATGATGCCAAAGCTGGCGTATAAAGGAGACAACAGACGTCTTGCCATTCGTCCCTGTGACAGCCACGATCGTCTCTGGGTGTTGTGGATAATACTGCGCTGCAAGAAGGCTTGCGGCTTTGCGAATGTCGGGGGCTTCAAAAACGGCAATCCCCGGGTAGGTCGCCTTAACTTTTGCCCCCCCTCCGCACGGCACCACAACCCCTGAGGCACCCTTTCGCACGGCATCTTCAATAAACAAGGCACCATCCTGTTGATAGCCTGGAATGGCGATAAACAGGGCGCCTTTTTCGACTTTACGAGAATCAAGGGCCAGAGAGGTTGGAGTAAGGGACGCTCCCTCTATGGGGATTAAAACGTTTGTGTTGATGAGGGGAGAGAGATCCATGGCTCAATAGGTTCCTTGTCGAGGGGCACTTACATTAATGAGCATAGGATTTTCATCTGACATTTCTTTTGCTTCATTGACAGGTGGAACCTGCAGCAAAGGGGCAATTCTTTCAATAATTTTCCCCGCAATAGGGGCGGCATTCCACCCCCCCGCATTAAAGCCATAGGTTTCTTTGATGGCCTGCGGTCGATCCACCATGGTTAACACGAGATATTGAGGGTTGCTCATGGGAAAGATGCCCTCAAAGGATGTCAGGTTACTGCCTTCCTTATAGGACTTTCCATTGAGGGTATTGGCTGTGCCTGTTTTTCCGCCGACTTCATACCCCCAAACGCGTGCTTTTTTCCCTCTTCCCCAGGTTCCGATGACATATAATAATTTCCGCATGATTTCTGATGTTCTTTCAGAAACAACACGCGTTCCTTTTTTGGCATGGGTTATTTTCAAAAGAGTTGGTTTTTGCATAATTCCCTTATTTACAATGCCTGCGGTAGCTGTAGCAAGCTGTAAGGGGCTGATGGCAACGCCATATCCATAAGAGGCTGTGATCAGGGTGGGCTCACTCCATTTTTTAGGATAAAGGGGGACGCCAACTTCAGAAACTTCCAAGGTGGATGGTTTCAAAAACCCAAGCTTTTTAAAAAAAGCTTTTTGTAACGCGGGGCCCATTTGCATCGCCATTTTTGCAGCCCCAATATTAGAGGATTCTGTGAAAATTTCGGCGACTGTTAAGGGGTAGTGATGGGGATGAAAGTCCTTGATGCGAAAGCGTCCCACCCGTAAGGGAGCAGACACATCAAACTTAGTCGCAAGGCTTGAAATTCCGCTTTCTATGTAAAGAGCTGTATTGAAGATCTTAAAACTTGACCCCATTTCATAAGCCCCTAAGGTAATGCGATTAAACAGAGCCTCTTTTTGAGGACCCATTTTGCCCACCTGATTGGGATCAAAGTCTGGCAAGGAGACCATGGCAAGGATTTCACCCGTACGTACATCCATGACAAGCCCGGCCGCCCCTTGGGCACTGAATTTTTCAATGCCCGCTAAAAGTTCATCACGCATCACATGTTGGACGCGAATATCTAAACTTAACTTGAGGGGCGCTTCTTGCGATAACAAAAGATCATTGAACTTTCGTTCCACACCACCCAAGCCCTGGTTGTCAATATTTGTGTACCCAAGGACATGGGCGAAGAGCTCTCCATGGGGGTAGACGCGTCTTTCATCTTGCTGGAAATAGATCCCCGGTAGACCTAGTCGAATGATTTCAGCTTCTTTTTGGGGGGTGAGGTGGCGCGCGAGCCAGACAAACCCTTTTCCGGATTCAAGGCGGTGGAGGGCGTCATTGTAATCAAGCTCAGGCAGGACATGGATGAGTTTAAGGGCCGCGTCTTTCGCATCTAAAATCACCCGCGCATTGGCATAAAGAGAGGATGTTTTGAGGCTGGTGGCTAAAAGCTCTCCATTACGATCTACGATATCTGTGCGAGAATTTTGACCATACAGAGCCTTTCGATGGGCAAGGGTTTCCTCCCCGCTTCTTCTAAAGAGGGTGACGTCAATCAGGCGCCCCGCAATAATAAAAAAGGAAAGGAGAAAAGCGCAACAGACAACCAACAGGCGCGTGCGTGCTCTATCAAGGGTGCGGTGAAGGATCCTTGCATTATGCCAAGGGGAAAGCGCCGTCTCTTGAGGAACGTAGAGTTTTCCTTGATTCATGGGGCCTCTTTTTGAGAGGCAAGCTGAACGTGGGTCGTCTCCTCAGGAGGAGACCTTGTGGGGTTAAAAAGAGCCAGGACTTGTTGTGTTTTCGTCGGCCCGATATCCAAATATTTTTCGGCCAGACTTTGCAAGCGTTGGGGTTCATTTAAGTGGCTCCACTCAGCTTTGAGGATATGGATGGTGTCTTCTTCTCGCCTGATTTGGGCGCGTGTCTTTGAAAACTTTTCTTCAATTTCAACAACTTCGTATTTTACCTTAAAAAGAACGAATCCGACACCAAGAGCTAATAAAACTAAAAAACTCGTTGAACGATGCATCTAGTGAGCCCTCCGGATAGCCCATCGCAATCGAGCGGATCGGGCACGGGGGTTTGTGCGTAGCTCATCCTCTTGGGGGCTCAAGGGCTTTTTGTTTTTGACCACAAAGATCGCCTCTTCCTCAGGAAGTTCCGGAAGGTAGCGAGAGGCATGGGGTCGGCCGCCACTCTTTTCTTTAAGGAATGTTTTAACGAGGCGGTCTTCAAGGGAATGAAAGCTCACAACCACAAGCCGCCCTCCCTCTTTCAACAGGTCTTCTGAGGCCTTTAGGCCCTCTTCGAGTTGGCGTAACTCATCATTGACATACAGGCGTAAGCCTTGGAACGTGCGCGTTGCGGGGTCAAAGCCAGGCCTTTCAAAGCCCACAATGGCTCTTACCAAATCAGCGAGTTGGGTTGTGGTGGTAAACGGCGCAACCTTCCTTTTTTCAACAATAGCACGCGCAATGGCGCGCGATCGACGCTCTTCCCCATACACCCACAAAATCCGCGCAATTTCGGGTTCGTCAAAGCTGTTCACCACATCTGCAGCGCTGAGGCCTTGTTTCTCCATGCGCATATCAAGGGGGCCCTCGTGTTTGAAAGAAAAGCCCCGCTTTGCCTCATCAATTTGAGGGGACGACACGCCTAAATCAAACACAATCCCATCGCACTGGAGGGGAGAAAAAAGAGCGGGCATGTCACTAAAGCGCCCAGAGAAAAAGATGAATCGATCAGAATAGTCGGCTGCGAGAGAGCGGGCGCGCTCACACGCCTCTGGATCCCGATCAAGGGCGACAACAGAACACGCTGCTTTTTCTAAAATGGCCCGGGAGTAGCCCCCGGCTCCAAAGGTCGCATCGATATAGGTTTCTTGGGGTTGAGGGGCAAGAGTATCCAAGACTTCTCGGAGCATGACAGGATTATGCATGAGGGCTCCATATCTTAAAGGCGGCTTGCTTGCTCTGTGCTCGTGTGCGGGATTCCTGTTGATGGCTCTCAAAAAGCTCTGGATTCCAGAGTTGGAAAGTGGCCCCCCGTCCCACAAAAGCAACTGCATCCTGGATGTGCGCATGTTCTAGCAACAGGGGGGGCACAATGATGCGCCCGTCTCCATCAAAGGCCAGCATCTGGGCATCCGCAAAGATAGCGGCGGTTAGGTCATCTCGTGTTTGCGAGAACACATCGAACTGATCCACGCTTTCACTTAAACGCTGCATCCGATCAATTCCCATCCCTTCAATGGCGGGTAAGGTATAAGACCGAAAGCCCACAACACCGTTGTAAGTTTGCCCCGTCAGCATCAATCGAAAAGAGGCCGGCACAGACACACGCCCCTTTTTATCAAGTTTATTAATAAAAGTAGATAGGAATAAAGTCATTTTTGTCCGCGCGTAATATCATGCCCTCTCTCCTCCTACGGAGGTGACACGCTCATGGTATAGCATGGGTTAAGATGGGATTCAATGGGATATTACGGGAATTGACAAGAAATGAATGGAAGTACAAAGCAAGAGTTGTCACCCTGAACTTGTTTCAGGGTCTCGTTGTCATGGGATGCTGAAATAAATTCAGCATGACAATTAATTTATCAAATGGCCAATTGAAAAGATGGATTATCTGTAAAGACCTGGTGTATAGTTAAATGTAGAATTGATATAGGAGTGAGCAAGTGAAAAACTTCTCCACATCCCCAAAAATAGGTTATAGGTAAAGTATGACAAAAAATGCACTCAATATTGAAATAAAAACAGAAGACCGGTATCTCGACCCGACCAATGATGTTGCCTTCAAGAAAATCTTTAGCAACCAAGATCGACTCAAGGATTTTTTGAATGCTGTTTTGAGATTAAAAGATAAGCAGCGCATCCAAGACATTACCATTGTCTCTCAGG
>CAZSAH010000061.1:0-8374 GCA_964605015.1 uncultured Alphaproteobacteria bacterium
AAAAATTGTAGTTCATTATGCGCTTAGGAAAGCCTCGTTTACACCTTTAAGAAGGTAATTTTTCTTGTAAAATATTTTTCTGCACGTAAAGCCATATACGTATTATCTACGTAGAAACGACAAGTTATACGAAAAAATGTAGGCCACGCAATCTTTGTTTTGTCTGCCTTCCACTTCATGAAAATTCTTTTAGGGGAATCTACTAACTTTCTACGTATAGTTATTCCGCTTCAAAATTGATTAACTTCATTCAGAACCTTGTTCGATTTCCCTCTCTTCCAGATAAGGTTCTTTCTATGGAAATGGAGTTGAGAGGATTAAAACAAACCATTAGGAGAAAACAATGGAAAATACAAACATTGAAACAAATCAAATTAATGCAGTGTGTTATACTCAGTACGGTGTTGCTTTGGAAGAAAGTGCTTCTGAATTAACTCAAGGAACTATGGGATTCCATTTTGAGAGAGACGGGTCTCATTATAATCATTAATAATAATCAGTAGGAAAATCACTACTGAACATACAATTAAAGGAGAAAAAAATGGAAGATAAAAAAGATATAAGCGCGCAATTTTGCGTTGTCTTAGGGGAGTCTGCAAGTGTAATGACCCAAGGTGGTACGGGAAGAGGTAGCGAAGACAGATTTGCTTGGATGTGGCCTTCGTAACAATATAAAAAGGTGAATAAGTATTGTTTGGATTTTAATCTAATAATACTTATTCGCTAAAAAGAGATGCTGCTAAGAATAATAATTAATGGAGAAAAAAATGAAAATTATTAAAAATGCATATGAAGAAAAAAGTACATCAAATATCCAATATGGAGCTGTGTTAGAAGAAAAAGCTTCTGAATTGACTCAAGGTTTTCAGGGAAACAAGATGGAATCCGCGCCCCCTTGGTGGTCCTACAATAATTAAACAATAATAAGTCTAAGCGCGGTTGCCAGTGTCTCTCTCTTAGACTTAGCAGAGTTATAAAATAAAATTTTAGGAGATAATTAAATGAAAAAACAAGAAATTTCGAATACTCAACATGGAGTTATTTTGGAAGAAAGTGCCTCTTCTTTAACACAAGGTCCTAGAGGGTATTATTATGAAAGCAATGGCTTACCGCGTACAGAATTTTAGGTTTGTGAGTTTACTAATTCAAACAAAACAGTATCAACAAAGGTTGATTGGTGCCTGTTTTTTTTTGGAGAACAAAAGAGAGAAAGTTATACATGAATTACCATCTTAATGATCATGTTTATGTTACGCAGTTTCGAGATGAACTTATTCTTTTAGATACAAAAAAGGATAAGTATATGATCTGCTTCAAGCAGTTTTCAGACGTATTGATTAGTATTTTGAAGAAAGATAATGCTTCTCCAAATGACCAAACCGTGTCCACTTCTGTTTTTGAATTTCAACACTCATCACAAGAGCTGACTTATATCCAAAAATTATTAGACGACGGTGTTCTTAAAAAGAAAAAGTTACCTTATCCCTTCTATATTGATCAAAAACCAAATTCTGATGGGGTTTCCAATGTGGATTGGCGGTTGCCTTTAGAGAACAAAAACGTAGGAATAAATTTTGATGTGGTAAAAGCTTTTTTGACTCTCATAAAAGTCAATTTTTATATAAAAATGAGGGGCTTATACTTAACGATTCAACTCATTAAAAAAACTCGAGAAAAACACTCGCGTTATATAATCCCTCAAGATGAAGATCTGAAAGACCTTGCAAACGTTGTTAATAAAGCCTGCCTTATGTATCCCAATCGAACAAAATGCTTAGAGTGGGCTATGACCTTTGTCCTTCTTGCTTTGAAGCGGAAATGGAAATGCAATCTTGAAATTGGCGTTCAAAACTATCCTTTTATGGCACACGCCTGGGTTGAGTGTGATGGGAAAGTGGTCATGGATTCCCAAGATCTAAGGGACGGCTTAGGTATTATCCTGAATGAACCTTTTAGAAAGTTAAAGATATGATTTATGCGGGCTTTATTCATGTTAATGGTGCACAAGATAAAACTCATGAGCTTACAATCGCTCTTCGCTCCCTCATTCATACACCCCCCACTATTGTTAGAAAAAAGTCCATCACCCTTTGTTATGGCAAACTATCCAATGGACAAGACATGGATGAGATTTTGGAAAACGAGTCTTCTTTTTTAATGGGACGTATTTTTGATAAGGCAAATCATTGCTCTTTTTCAAAGAAAGACTTTAGAAATTTATCTCTTCTAAATACAGAGCAAGTTTTAGAAAAAATATGGGGAAAATACGTTTATATTAATGTCAATCAAAATAATTCTCAATTTGAAATTGTTGTGGATGCAACTGGCCAGCTTCCTTTTTTCTATTATCCATTTCCTGACGGAAACCTTTTATTTGCTTCCGACATGGAAATTCTTTTTAAAGTACTCTCTGAAAAACCTCAGTACAATTGGAGTTATCTTTGTTCTTATTTTATTTATGGCAACAGTTGCGCCATTCAAACGCCTTTTGAAAAGGTTTACGAACTCCCACCCGCCTGCAGCTTAAAAATAACAAAAAATGGAAGAGAGACGGCCCCATTTTGGAACCCTCTATGTTCGTATAAAAATCAAGAGATGCAAGGTGAAGACGCCGTCACTATTCTTCAGAACACTTTAAAGCCATGGATTAAACCCTATAAAAATATATGTGTCAGCCTTTCAGGAGGCCTTGATTCTTCTGCTCTGGTTTATTGCCTGAAGGATATGATCCAAGAAGGGCAAACATTGACAGCGTTAAACTATTTTCATTCTCAAGTTCACACCTCTAACGAACTTGTTCATGCGCGAAAAGTCTGCCAAGAGGCAGGCATTGAGCTCATCGAAATGGATGCGTCAAGCTCTCTTCCTTTTGACCTTCCACATACTAAGCAACCTTTGAATCCTAACAAACCATTTCCTGGTTTGGTAAGCTTAAGGTGGACAGAAAGCGTCTTTGAGAAGATGCCTTCAAATGGTCCTTTTGCTTTTTTAAGTGGCCACGGAAGTGACCATATCTTTATGCGTCCCCCTTCCAAAAGGTCTGTATCTGACTATGTTCTTGAAAAAGGCTTAAAGGGATCTATGGCAGAATTAAAGAATGTCGCACAATTTTATCGAGATCCTCTGTTTTCTGTTTTAAAAGAGAACGCTGTGAGCTTAGGATCACATTTTTTTGGTCTGCGTAAAAAAAAGAAGAGAAACCTTAAGAGCGCTCTTGGTGAAACTCCAGATTGGATCAAACAAGAGGTGTATCAAACAAGCTCCTCTGATTTTATTCACCCAATCTATGACCATCTTCCTAAGAAAATTCTTCCCGGGAAGTATAACCAGATAGATGCTGTTTATGAAGGGCTGGCCTCTATTCATGTGGAAATGATGAATCAAGTTGATCCAACTTATTACCCTTTTCTTTATAAACCAGTTGTGGAATTCGCTCTCTCTTTTCCTACCTATAAACTCTTTAACAAAGGATATGACCGCTACCCTCTTCGCCAATCTGTCAGTGACTCTTTTAAAACAGAAACTGTTTGGAGACGGGACAAAAGTCAAACAACAGGCATATTCCAACTCGGTATTAAAAAGAATTTAGCACATGTTTTAGAAATTTGTTTAGAAGGACATTTTGTAAAGCAAGGCTTTGTAGACAGAGAGAGCTTGCGTAAAACCATAATGCTGATTGGAAATGGAGATATTAAAAACATGTGGCCGTTTGTTTACTTAATTTCCGTAGAAATATTTTTAAGATATTGGGATGAAGTAACGTTATGAGCGCAGAGAGAAATTACAAACAATATTGGTGCTGCATTAAAGAAATCCTTTTTAAAACTTTTGAGGATAGACAACTTCGATCTCATTTTTGTCTTGGCTTTGTTGTTCTAATTGTTGGGATTATGTCGACTGTAGTTACCCCTCTTTTCTTAAAACAAATTGTTGAGACTTTTTCGACTTCTGGGGCGGAATCTATTGTACCAATTTTATTGGGATATGGTGGCATTTGGATGATCAGTCAGGCCTCTCATCATATACAAGCTCTCTTTACTTATCGAATTGAACAACGTATTACTTTTATTTTAGGGTTAAAAGTTCTTTCTCATCTTTATAGTCTTTCCCAAAGCTTTTTTCTAAATCAAAAGCCGGGAGAGTTAACAAATGTTATTAGAAGAGCTCAAAGAGATGTCCCTTCTATTGTTTTAGGTGTATTTTTTCACGTTCTTCCTACTGTTCTCGAGTTTCTATGCGTCCTCATTCTCATCGCAACTCTTTATCCTATTGTTTATACCCTTTTTCTTGGAACAACGCTGGTCGCATTCTTTATTTATACATTTGTTTCCATGAAATCTGTTCTAAGGGATCGTCAAATTGCCAATGAAGTCGATAAAACCACGGATGGGATTGTAACAGATTGGCTTTCCAATCATGAAGCCATTAAAGTTTTTGGGAAGCAAGAGTTTGCCATTCAGATCTGTGAGAAGGAATTAAAAAAGCGAGAAGCAACAGAAGTCAACTTTATGACAAAATTCAGCCTTGCTCGTTTGGGACAATCCTTAATTTTAGGGATTGGCCTTTCTTCTCTTACATATCTCGTGGGCATAGGAATACAAAAAGGCACACTATCAGTTGGTGATTTTGTCCTCTTTAATGGATATATTTTGCAGTTTATGCTTCCCATCAGCGTCTTAGGACACGTTGCACAAGACATTAAAAAAGCTCTTCTTGATATGAGAGACGTCCTTAATATCCTGCTTATAGAAAGTGACATTAAAGAATCTTCTCAACTGCTTCACTCATCAAATCATCTTTTCCATGTTGAATTTCAAAATGTT
This sequence comes from uncultured Alphaproteobacteria bacterium, assembly GCA_964605015.1. GTDB lineage: Bacteria > Pseudomonadota > Alphaproteobacteria > UBA9655 > UBA9655 > UBA9655. Next base: position 4,824 of record CAZSAH010000061.1, read on the forward strand.
ACTTTTAGATACAAGGATAGAACGATTCTCGATAATCTTTCTTTTAAAATAGCGTCAGGAGAAACACTTCTTATTGTAGGACCCACAGGCATAGGAAAATCCACACTTGCAAAGCTCCTTCTCAGGCTATACGACCCCACTAAAGGTCAAATTCTTATTAATCAAACCAATATAAAACATCTTTCTTTTCAATCACTGTACGAAACAGTAGGCTGGGTCCCTCAAGAAACCTATCTATTAAATGACAGCATCCAAAATAACATTCTGTTTGCTCGGCCTGAGGCCTCTCATGATGACGTTGAGCTTGCTTTAAGCAGGGCTTGCCTTTTGGATTTTGTGAAGGGCCTTCCTGATGGAGTGCATACAGTTGTGGGAGATCGAGGCTTAAAACTTTCTGGAGGAGAAAAGCAGAGGATCTCCATTGCGCGTCTTTTTCTAAAAAAACCTAAGATCTGCATCTTTGATGAGAGCACATCATCTCTCGATAAAAATACCGAATCTATCATTCAACATAATATTGAAAGTTTTCTTCCAGAGATGACCAAAATTATAATTACTCATCGACCGCTCAGGATTGATAAATCCTTTCAGGTTTTGACGCTAAATAGAAAGAGAAGCATCAAAATTATAAAAGACCATAAAAACATTTTGCCTCAGAAATACTTATCAAAACAATCAACTTAGGAGTAAAACAATGAATAAAAAATTAAAAATTTTTTGTACCTTGAGCCTCTTTGGAACCCTATTAGGATCAGGAACAAATGTTTACGCCATGATGAGAGGACAACCTCCTGAGGATCCTGTTTCTCGTATTAATTATCGCAATGCCTTTAATCAAGACAATATATACGAAAAACATGAAAGGACGCTACAAAAGCTAAGTACGCTACAAAGTTTAGGTGATAGTGTTTATGAAAATGTCTCTCTAGAAAAAAAACCCGGCGCATACGAACCACTAAATTCTGAAGAAGAGACTGAAAAATGGGAAAATTATGAGCCAACCCCAGAATGGGAAGCCTATAAAAAGGCTTGTCTCTCCAGACTTAGAAGCGAAAGGCGCTGGGCCATAACAGATAAAGGACGCGACTCAGCATCAACTCTCGTTCTTGTTGCTGCAGCTACAGCTGCTGGAGTACGTATATTGGAGAGTGATTCTTATGGACAAGGGTTTATTCTTTTTGCAGGCTTATTTAACTCTGTGTTTTTTCTTCATGATATCATTGGAAACACTTTTAGTCTTAAGTGGACCCCTTCTCACCCTGTAGATGAGCTTGAAAAAAAATTCGCGGAAAATAAGTGCTTTATTCCGAATCAATTATGGCCGGCTCTTATTAATAATTTCATGGTTGCTCGCCAAAACCCATTCTCACAGCAAAAAAGCCTAGATCTTATTAATTTTACACTTGGCCTTACAATTTGTCGTCCTATGAAATCTATAAAATCTAAGAATATTCTATCTGCTCTTAATATAATTTCTAAAAAAATAGATGATTTTTTTAAAGATTATAACATAAAAGACTCAGAAGCAGAGGGTAAAACCCCAGCTTCAGCCCCACCTACACTAGAAGACTCGGCCCCAGCTTCAGCCTTAGCTACAGAACAGAAAGATAAAGAACCTCAAGCTAATAAAAGAAGTGAACAATACCAAACACTCAAATTTAATATTTTGAAATTTGTTTCATCTGTTTTAGGAGATAATGATAAATTAACCCGCTATTTGTATCTTCGCGGCCCTGGTGGGATTGGAAAAACACATTTTGCAAATGAGCTTTGTGATTGGGTAAAAAGTGCAACTGAGGATGCCGTGTATTCAGACAATTTTGTGATAACATCTGCTAAAGAACTCGAAGGAAGTGATGATAGTCCAGGAGTTTTTTTGAGAGTGCTACGAAATCAATGTGTAAGCCGCAAAAGAGGATCTATTGTGCTTATGGATGAAGCAGATTGGCTAAATGAAAGAGAGATGCTAAGTGCTTCAAAGCGTGTTTTTAATGGCGAACTAGCCAAATTATCCACGACCTATTATGGTGCAGGTATAGATGGAACTGGGATTCATCTTAAGATCCCTCCCACACTTCTTATTGCTATTGGTAACCCTGTCTTAACTGATGAAGCCTTAAAGAGCCGTTTTGATGCCTTCGACTTTCCTTTGCCAAAGAAGGGCGCTTTGCTAAAATATGCTCATACGGTGTTAGAGAGAAATTATGGAAAATTACAAAATGCAGGGATAGATAGAAAAGCTATTCCTAATTTTGACAAAAGAATTCAAGAATGTACGAGTTTTCGAGATGTTGAAGCAATTGTTCCTGCTCTTATCAGCGAAGCTGTGTGGGGCGAGTTTAAAACAGAAGAGAGTGACTCTGGAGCGGGCGCAGGCTCATAGAACGCGAAGATGAGCGAGCTAGTTCCATTCCCCTTCATGAAGCTTATAGTTCCAAAAACCCTAGGGCGCCTTTTGAGGAGGCTCCCTAGGAAAAAGAACAAACATAAACCAGTAAGAAACCATTTAATTTTCCCTCCTTCGCCGAGGCAAACAGAAAGGACGCCCTTTTCTGCACTCTCTTTGCGATTGAGACTTCACCATAACAACAACAAGAAAGGAAAAATTATTATGCAAAACAAATTTCTTCAAACAACAGCTGCTTTAGCGATTTTTGTGTTAAGCAGCGTAGGGCCATGGACCATCACTGCTTCGCAAGGAATGAATGACTGCTGCGATGAAGCTCTCGAGCGAAATGCAGCGAGGAGCAAACGCAGTACAGTGGTTTATGTGCAGAACATGAGTCAGTGTTACCTGACAAGAGATCACCACAGTCTCAAGGGGGGTGAGTGGGAACTCACCCCACATGAGACTATTCGGCCAGGAGAAACCCTTGGGTTTGCTAGTGTTAGTTGTGGTTTCATGACGGGCACAGAGGGAACCGCTGAATATGTTTGTTATGCCCACAATTGTAAATTGAAACTGTACTGGAATAGGCCCTTTGAGGGAAGCTCTGAAAATTCTGCCACCTTATATAACGGTCCCCGTGCACACTACACTCAAAAAAGTGGCGGTGATGGTAATCATGCTGTCGTTAGATTTTTCTTTAGAGACCTGTAGCAGTTCGGGGTTCGTTCATCTTGGCTTCTGCCCTCATGACCGCACTGGGGGAGAAGGTGGTTTAATGTACGTGATCGCCCCAAGGGCGATCACTCTTCCCGGATTAGTTTTGATTCCATAGCTAAAATTTTACGCTTCACCACAACAACAAAAGGAAACACATTAGGTGCAAAACAAATTTTTTCGGACAACAGTTGCAATTTTTACATCAGTAAGCATCTGGGCTGGATCTATCTGTCCAACACATGCCATGCTGCGGGACGATGAAGAGCGGGCCCACCTACAACGGCCTCTCGCCCAGAACGGACGTTACACCGCTTCTTGGAATGAATATATCGAAGACAGGAAGTCCAAGAGGCGACGTGCGTACGAAATGCTTTGTAACATGGATACATGCAGGAAGACATGCATATTCTGTTCTATGCTCTTTCTTACGGCTATAGTTGATGGG
>CAZSAH010000062.1:0-7962 GCA_964605015.1 uncultured Alphaproteobacteria bacterium
CTACGGAATGCGTTGTTTTTACTGGATCCCCGCCTTCGCGGGGATGACAAGTATTATTATAAATTAAAAATATTTCCAAATGGCCATTCGGAAAAGTTGAATCTACAGAATATCTATGATACAGTATAAATATAAAATGACAAAAGACTGCAAGGAGTTTAAGCTTCCAAACGAAAGCTAAGCCTCCAGCACAGGTGAGCCAGAAGGCTTAGCGTTATCGTTTTAAATGAAGACTAGTGTCCCCACTTTGGATCTTGAGGCTTTCTAGAATCTTGTTGACCTCTTTGACTTTCACGAGCTCTGTCAGCTTGTGGCTTACGTGGCTCTTGTGGATTTGTTGCTCTCCGTGGATCTTGTTGGGTTTGTGTTCTCCGCGGATCTTGTTGTGGCTTTTTTGGATCATTTGATTTAGACATAATATATCCTCCGATTTATAGGGTGTAATGATTTACACACATTTTTTATATTATATAAAATATATTAATATTATGTAAATTTTCATTTTTTATTATAAAAAAATAATGAAATTGTCCATTTGACGCCGAGGCAGGTAAGTGGCACAAATAGAAGAATGCTCAATTTCTTATTTACAGTGAAGCCATGACCCAAGATTATCGCCCAACTATCTTTCTCCCCCAAACGGATTTTCCGATGAAGGGAGATTTACCTCAAAAAGAACCAGAAATTCTCAAGCGATGGGAAGCTATTGGTCTTTATGATTTAATGCAAAAAAAGGCAGAAGGGCGCGATCTCTTCGTTATCCATGATGGCCCCCCCTATGCCAATGGGCACATTCATTTAGGGCATGCCCTCAACCATATCTTAAAGGATATTATTAATAAATCCCAATACAAGCTGGGGAAATCAACTCCTTTTGTGCCGGGATGGGACTGCCATGGCCTTCCTATTGAAGCTAAAATTGAGGAAAAATACCGCGAAAAGGGCGTCAAAAGGGAAGACATTCCTCTCCCTCAGTTTCGCAAGGATTGCTATGCATTTGCAGACCACTGGATAACGGTTCAAATCGAAGATTTCAAACGCTTAGGCATGACCGCTGACTGGACTCATCCTTATACCACCATGTCTTCTGAGGCCGAGGCTGAGATCATTCGCCTGCTGGGAGTTTTCCTGATGAATGGAAGCCTTTATCGGGGCGTCAAACCTGTCATGTGGTCTGTGGTTGAAAAAACCGCCCTTGCAGAAGCGGAAGTGGAATACCATGACCATGAATCCCTCTCTATTTATGTGCGCTTCCCCATTTATAAAAGTCCCTTGCCCTCCCTTGCGAACGCCAGTGCCGTGATCTGGACCACAACCGCTTGGACCCTACCTGGAAACCGCGCCATTGCCTATGGGAAAGAGCTTGAGTACATCGCCTTACGTGTTGACCAAACAACGAACGAGTCCCTGGCCCGCCTTGGGGAAGTGATCCTCATCGCTAAGGGCTTGCGAGACGCTATAGAAGCCGAGCTCGGCATTACGGAAAGCACTGTCCTCGAAACCGTGACGGGGGACGCCCTGAAAGGAACCCATGCTCACCATCCTTTTCAGGGAGAAGGCTATGATTTTGATGTGCCCCTTCTGCCTGGGGATCATGTGACCCTTGACGCAGGAACGGGCCTTGTTCATACGGCGCCGGGTCATGGAGTGGAAGACTTTGCTGTAGGAAAAGCCTTTGATCTTGAGGTCCCTGAAACCGTCAATGAGGAAGGGCTTTATTATGACCATGTTCCCCTTTTTGCAGGAAAGCATGTGTATAAGGCAGGCCCTGAGATTGTGGAAAAGTTAGAAGAAAAGGGCGCTCTTTTAAAGCAAGGAAAGATTATCCATAGCTATCCTCATTCTTGGCGCTCCAAAAAGCCCCTGATTTATAGAACAACTCCCCAATGGTTCATAAGTCTTGAGAAAAAAAGCTTGCGGAAGCATGCCCTTGATGCCATCGAGACGGTTCAATGGATTCCGGCTGTTTCGAAAAATCGACTCAAATCCATGGTGGAAAACCGCCCCGATTGGTGCATTTCGCGCCAGCGGGCCTGGGGAACCCCTCTCACCCTTTTTACTCACAAGGAAACGGGGGAGGTGCTCCGAGATTTTGACGTGATTGACCGCATTGTGAAAGCGGTCCACGCGGAAGGCTCTAACGTATGGTATACGGCTGATCCTGCCCGCTTTCTAGGACCCAAATACAACCCTGCAGACTATGAACAAGTCCAAGATACACTGGATGTGTGGTTTGATTCAGCTTCGACCCAAAGCTTTGTGCTTCGTCTTCGTCCTAACCTAAAGTGGCCCGCAGACCTTTATTTAGAAGGATCGGATCAACATCGGGGATGGTTCCAAACCTCTCTCCTTGTGGCGTGCGGCACCCATCATGGTGCCCCTTATAAACAAGTCATGACCCATGGCTTTATCGTTGATGAAGAAGGCCGCAAAATGTCAAAATCCCGAGGGGATGCGGTCTCTCCTCAAACGGTTACCAGTACCATGGGGGCGGATATTCTCCGCCTTTGGGTTGTGGGAAGCGATTACTATGAAGACCTTAAGGTAGGGCCAGAGATTTTAAAACGCCAGCAAGACATTTATCGGCGTTATCGCAATACATTGCGGTATTTGCTTGGCGCCCTTGCGGGATTTTCTGAAACGGAAAAAATCAGCTATGACGCCATGCCTGAGCTTGAAAAGTGGATCCTCCATCGTCTTTATGAGCTTGACCAAAAAGTGCGTGAGGCCTCCACGACCTATGAATTCCAAGCTCTTTATGTGGAAATTCACAATTTTTGCGCTGTTGACCTGTCTGCCTTTTATTTTGATATTCGGAAAGATTCCCTCTATTGTGACCATCCCACTGACGCCAGGCGTCGCGCAACGCGTACGGTCATGGATATCACCTTTGAGTGCCTCACAAAATGGCTTGCGCCTGTTGTGTGCTTTACCGCTGAAGAGGCGTGGCTGTCTCGATATCCGAGTGAAAGGGGAAGCATCCATCTTGAAACCTTTCCTGCCCTGCCCTTCGCTTGGAATAACCCAGATCTGGCTAAAAAGTTTGAAGGGTTGCGCTCCATACGCAAAGTGATGACGGGTGCCCTAGAGGTGGCGCGAGCGTCAAAACAAATCGGATCCAGCCTCCAAGCTAGGGTGAAGATGTCGCTTGATCCCGCTCTATCTTCCTTCATTGATCAGGTGGATCTGGCCGAGCTTTCCATCACCTCTGACGTTACATTAGAAAAAGCCTCCCCCACAGAGGCATTTACCTTGGAGGATGTCCCCGGCGTTGCGGTCGCCATTGACCTTGCTTCTGGAGAGAAGTGCGCTCGCTGTTGGAAAGTATTGCCTGAGGTCACTAATCAAGAAGTGTGTCATCGCTGTGAAGAGGCGGTGAAGCGGGCGTAGGGCCCTCAACTCCCTTCCCTCTACTTTTTGTGGCTTCCCTGCGGAGCTTCTCGTGGGATAGAGACCTTCGGAGCAGGAGCTTCCTTTGGAGCAGAGACCTTCGGAGCAGGAGCTTCCTTTGGAGCAGCGACCTTCGGAGTCGGGGCTGGTTTTGGAGCAACGACCTTCGGAGCAGGGGCTGGTTTTGGAGCAGCGATCTTCGGAGTCGGTGCTTTCTTTGGGGCAGTGACTTTTGGAGTTGGGGCTGGCTTTAGAGTGTGAGGTGGTTTTGGAGCAGCGATCTTCGGAGTCGGTGCTTTCTTTGGGGCAGGAGCTATTTTTGGAGTAGGACCTGCTTTTTGCTCGCGCAGAGGCGCTTTTTGCCCAACTTGTTGCTTGTTTGTCTGGCCTGGTGCAGAAGGTTGTTTTACATTTTGTTTGCTTTGTTGTGTTGCGGGTTGTTTCTGAGTGTTGGCTTGCTGCGTTAACTGTTGTTGAAATAGTTGAGTTTCTTTTTGTACGTTTGTTTTTCTCCATTCTGGGTTTGTCAGATTTTTTAAGGAGTTCGTGATGGTTGCTGGATCTTGGATTTGTTGTAATATCCGAGGATCCGACGTGATGATGTGTTTAAAACGATCATCAATTCGATTGATAAATATGGGATTTACTCCCGCAACCCCAAGAGGAAAATAAGAATTCCAAAAAACAGGGGAGAGGCGATTGATATAATAAGGAGATCTTAAATCAACAGCTATGTATTCCGTAATAGGAACCCATGCGGGAGCATAATAAGGCGCCACAATGACAGCGATTTCCAAAAGCTCTAGACGACGAATTACTAGAATATCGTACGTAACAAATAGTGACGGCAAAATATAATAAGAATCAAATTCTGGGTAATAAACATCATATTCATAGGCATTTTCTTCTGTAATAGGATCGATATATTCTTGAGAAACATCAGAGAGATATGTTTGAGGGAGAGCAAGATATAAAGAGCCTGGACTATTGTTTTCTTTCTTTTCTATGAAATGGAATTGTTTCGGATTATTAAAAATGTTTTGATAAATTTGTGAAAGAATATAATACAAAGTAGACAGGAATTCATCTTCTTCTTTTGTCTTGTCCTCTTTTCTTTCCATAACATCAATCTGAGAAAGAATAATATATTCCATAATGAATATGCTGATGGCATTACTTTCTGTTGAAGAATCAGGTGCGCGCAACGTTTGAAAAGCACTACTCATCAAGACCCAATCTTGAGGACTGAGTTCACTTTGAGGATCATTTAAAGTGAGATCGATTTGATTGATAAAATCTTTAAAAGTTACACCCTCCTTAATCATCTCGGGTGTCGCGAGATATTGAAGAACGAGATCTTGTCCTTTTTTGATCTTTGTTTTTTTTCTTTTAAGATCCTTTGGAAGCCGGCTCAAAAATTGAATTTTGCCCACAACGAGCTTAGGATATTTGTTCAGTAACATAAGAGATAAGGAGTTTTTTGAAAGCTTGTCATACATCCGTGGAAGGGGGGTCTCTGGATTTTTTTCTTGCCTCTCAACCTTTTCGAATAAATTCTCTAAATAATCCTTATCACCTTGAGAAAAACTTTCGCTAGGAGCGGTAAGACAAAGGATCACAAGAATCAACGAGATGATCTTGGAAGAAAATACTGGCATTTGCCACCTCCCCTTAAATTGTCTTTTTATGATGATAAAATAACCTGATAAAAGTTAATTTAAGATGAAGATATGGCCAATCCTCGCGACACAAAAAGTTTTATTTTCTTCAAAAAATGAAGTAAAGTATAAATATAAAATGGCGAAGTTCTGCAGAGGGTTTGTCTTGTCTCTCCCTTTGCCCTTGGGTTCAGAAGTGCTAAGGTTTTCTTTGCAAATCAAGTGCCCTATCCCCAAGGATGGCAGGGAGAGAAGAAATCGTCGTGACGTTTACTATTGCAGCGTCTCTTTGCCTCGTACTTTTTCTTGTTGGGCTTGTTCTTCTTGAGACACCTGCCGTTGGTAGAGCTCTGCAAAGTCAACAGGGGTTAAGAAGAGAGAGGGATAACCGCCTTCTTGCGATAGGGAAGCCACAATATTACGTGCAAAAGGGAACAAAATACGGGGGCACTCAATCATTAAAATTGGGCGAAGATACTCATCAGGAACATCTTTTCCAATTGTAAAGGCCCCTGCATATTCAAGGTCTATCAAAAAGACGTCCTTTTTTTTGCGCTTGGCATCGACTTGAATGCGCAAGACAACCTCAAAAGAGCGATCCGCTAAGTTATGCGCTTGGGCTTCGATGTGAATCGAAATTGAAGGACTTTCCTCGGTCGATGTAATATTCGTGAGGGCAGATGGATTTTCAAAGGAAATATCCTTAATATATTGAGCATTAACGACAAGCGGTGTGTGTGCCTCATTTTCTGGTGTTGTTTTACTGTTTGGTTTTTTTGCCATTTTCTTTCCTTTCGGCGTAAATTTCAGTTGCATACTAGGGCATAAATGGTTTGAAAAACAAGAGGAATCCCTTGTGGGTTTTTTATTAGGAGCTTCCTTTTGGCGTTACCTTGGGCAAAGACGATAGAAATTGAAATATTATTTTCTATTAAATAAAAAAATACTTGACTTTAGTTTATTTTTATGGCATTCTAATAATAGGACGGAGAGAATGTTTTGGTGCTCTACGCATCATTTTTATTTCTCCGTCCTCTTTGTGTCTTCTAACCACTCCCTCTTTACTTTTGTCTTCTTTCTATGGATCATACACTATAACTTAAAAAATGAAAAACAGAGGTTTTATGCCAACATCTCCCTCTTTAACAGTGACAGGATCAACATTATCCCCCCTTGCTCTTGTAAAACATCTTGAAAATAAGCTTTTAATTGATGGAAAGCTTGTTGCTCCCAGAAACAACAAAACATTTATCGTGCACAATCCAGCGACGATGGAAGGGATTGGGCAAGCTGCGGAAGCTCACGAAGAAGATGTTGATCTGGCGGTACAATCTGCACGCAAAGCTCAAAAAGAATGGCGTCATATGGATGCTGCAAAGCGCGGACACCTTGTATCCCAATGTGCAGATCTTTTAGAAAAACACGCAGACGAGCTCGCGCGCCTCATGACCCTTGAAACAGGAAAAGCCTTGCGAACGGAAAGCCAAGTAGAAGCAAAGGTTTTTGCCAATACATTCCGCTTTTACGGAGGGCTAGGGCTAGAACTCAAAGGAGAAACCATTCCTTTTAGTGATTCTATGCTCGCCCTGACGATTCGAGAACCTTTAGGGGTCATTGGCGCCATCATTGCGTGGAACGTTCCCCTACTGCTTATGTCTTTAAAAGTGGCCCCTGCCCTTGTTGCGGGAAATACGGTGGTGATTAAATCAGCAGAAGAAGCTCCTTTCGCGGTTTTAAGAGCGGCCGAGATTATGAATACGATCCTTCCTCCTGGCGTACTCAACATGATTTCAGGGGATGGCCCCATAACAGGGGCCGCCCTCGTTCGCCACCCCCACGTTGCAAAGGTCACCTTTACGGGGTCTGTTGAAACGGGCAAGGAAATTTATAAAAATTCTAGCGAGAAGCTCATCCCAGTAACGCTGGAACTGGGAGGCAAAAGCCCCATGATTGTCTGTGAAGACGTTGACCTTAACCACGCTGTAACGGGGGCTTTAGCCAGCATGCGCTTTACACGCCAAGGGCAAAGCTGTACGGCTGCAAGTCGTATTTTTGTTCACGAAGAGATATTTGATCGCTTTTTGGCCTTGCTTAAAGAAAAGCTTAATACCCTTAAAATGGGAGACCCCATGGATGCTGAAACAGACATCGGGGCTATTATTTCTCCTGGGCAGCACGAAAAGGTATTGAAATACATAGAAATTGGAAAGGCTGAAGGGACGGCCCACGAATGTTCCCAACTGCCCCAAGACCCAAAGCTTTCAAAAGGACTTTTTGTACAGCCTGTGCTCTTTACAGGCCTCCCCAACTCCCACCAGGTGTGTCAGGAAGAAATCTTTGGTCCTGTCACGGCCCTTATCCCGTGGACGGACTTTGATGATGTGTTAGAGCAGGCAAATGAGTCCGATTATGGCCTTGCTGCAACCTTATGGACAACTAATCTTCAGCGTGCCTTGAAAGGCGTTCATCAACTGGAAGCAGGATTTGTCCAAGTGAATCAAAATGTTGTTGTCCAACCGGGCCTATCCTATGGGGGTGTCAAATCCTCAGGTGTGGGAAAAGAAGCGTCTCTTGAGGCGATGCTTGAACACTTTACCCATAAAAAAACGATCATTTTTAATATGGAGTGAGAAATTGAGACCTTCTTGCCTAATTTTTGACTTTTCTATTGACGATAAAGGCCGGGGCGCTATGATACGTGACAAATGGCCCCTGTGGCGGAATTGGTAGACGCGGCAGACTCAAAATCTGTTATCCAAAAGATGTGGGAGTTCGAGTCTCCCCGGGGGCACCAAGGTTTTTTATGGCGTTTTTCACACATGGCTTTTGGAGATAATGCACACAATGAAAACAGAAACCATCCAGTTGCAAGAAAAAAAATTAGCTGGCCTTACTGTTCTCACAAGCTATCAAA
>CAZSAH010000063.1:0-6697 GCA_964605015.1 uncultured Alphaproteobacteria bacterium
AGCGCCTTCATCCAAACTCGCTCGGACCACTGCCAGCACGGAGCTGGACGGTCCTCGATGAAGACGGGACGAGTCTTGAGGTGCGGGAGCATACGCTCCAAGCCCTCTTTACGCCCCGGCTTCTGGGGCGCGTGCACGATGCCCGTTACATATGTAAAACCTGCTCGAACACCTTCTCGCCCATGTGCTTCACTTTTACGGTCGGATCGATTAGCACCCATGTCGGTATACCTATTTTTCTGGCGCGCCAGCAGAACGTAAAATCCTCAGAGAGGAGCTCGGGGTACAGGGGATCTTGTTCGGTCCAGTCCTCCGCGAACAATTGCGGAACGGGCTCTCCCTCAAGCATGAAGTAAGGATAAGCGTAAGCCATCCGTAGAAGCGCCGACCGCTTTGCGCACAACAGACCCGTACCGCACATCACCACGCGAAGGAACTGCCCGTCGATGACCTGCTCTACCCCCTCCTCGCATACGAAGTTGAACATTTCCCCGGCAGGAAGGTTCTCGCGCTTCTTCGGGACGGGTGCAGCGGTGAGCTCGAACTTGCTCTCTACGAGCTTGAACACCGTATCCGCACTCGCGTATTGGTCCGAATCGAACGTGATGTAGTGCGTGCAATCCGTCTTGAGGAATAGGTGCACCGACGCGTTGCGGGACTTGATCAGGTTCGAACTACCGAACTGGGGTTTGATAGTCAAAGGAACCCCCCGCTTTCGGCACTCCTGCTCGAGCTCTATGCAGAACGCGAGGTAGAGAGACGTGACTTCGTGACCGTGAACGGGCGTCGACACGAACAGTTTCACATTCATCTCCAATGCGGCCAAATGGGGCTTTGCTCGAGCGGACCGTCCGCCGAGCCGGGACCATTGGGGTCCGGAAAGTACTCGCACATACCGTCAGGTCGACATGTCCAGTACTCCGGACACATTCCGGGACGGTCGGTAGGAAAGTTCATACTAGCCGGACAATAGTGCCACATAGGCGGACCTACAGCAAAAGGCTTATTCTCGCAGCCTAATGCCCACGAAAGTCCGATGATGACAAGGGTTCCCCCCACAATCTTTCCGAACATTGTACGCTCCTCAATGTATCAGCTTTATCGTCCCACGCCCTATTGGCGGCTCGAAACTCTTGTCGCCGAGGCGGGTCTTCCGGAGAACTTAGCACATATCGTACCGCGGTCGGGGGGACGTGCTCGTTGCGGCGCCACTTTAGTTCCTCTTGTAGGCGACCCATATAGTAGCCAACTCCAGCGCCAAGAATACAAACAACGACAATAACAGCCATATCATTCATCCCTCACGATCGAAACGAATCCCGTTTTCGAGCCGCATTTGCAGCCCATCTTACAAGTGAAATAAATTCCCCTAACAGTCGCCACCGCACTAAGAGCCTCCTGACCCTCTGCTTTGACGGCTTCTTTGCAGCGTGCGCAGACGGACGGGCCGTAGCCATAGAGTTCCTTATTCTTGGGGGAATCCCCCTTCAATTGAATACAGCGCTCGACTAAAAAGTCTACTTTAGTCTCGTTACCCATTCTACCAGCCTAAGACCTTCCCCCAATTAGCAAGCGCCGCGCCATAGTCGCTCTTTTTCTGGTGTAGATATAGTAAGGCTTGCGAGGTCGCGTCCACTCGGTCGTCATGAGACGCGAACGGAAACGTAGTAAGTTCGTGGACATAGGCGTCTATCCAAGGAGCGATCGCGGGGTCGGGAAGATACACGTTGCCCGCCTCGAATAGGGGCGCTATCGCGTTGGCTCGGGATTCCTTGCCGCCCTCGGGGGTCACCGCGACAAGCCCCGAGAGGCTCTTGCCTAACGTGGCGATCACGGCGTCTCCGTTCGCTTTCGCCTCGATCAATTTCGTAATTGTTTTCGGGTACCTGCGGGACATTTCCGCGATGGCTTGGCAAGTCGACGGGAAGTCCAATCGCGCGTGAATCTGGTCGACCAAGTAATAACTAGCCCCGGAAACTGCCCAAACCTGCCCGCACACATAGTCGCTGCCGTCCGTGTCTCGAAACGCACAATCCCAGGATTGAACCCAGGTATCCACTTTACCAGGCAATTCCTTATAGTACTGGATCCACTTACGAAGGAATATCGCGCCCTCCGCCGGAGCCGGCCTTTGCTGCAGCTGCGCCGCCGCGACCCGGGAGCCCATGTCCCTCTCGAGGGACGACACCACCTCTTCGGGGAAGCGCACTGGATCGAGCAACTCGCCGTCCGTATTTCTCCAATCTGTTCCAACACTTGTGACACACTTCGCACTCGCCTCAAACCGCATCGGCAGGCGTAGGACCTCCCAGCCGCCTTCCCGAAGCGCGTGCCCGGACAGGTCGTCCTCGTGTAGGCGCTGCATCATCAGGACTATCCGCTTGTTCTTGTGGTCCGAGAATCGACTAGGAAGCGTTTCGTGCCACCACCTGGACGCTCCCTCTAGGGTCGTCTTAGACACCTCCTGAGGCTTGTGAGGGTCGTCTATAATGGCGATGTTGCAATGCCGCCCCGTCATCTTGCCCTCGAGAGAGGTACTGAACTGCCAGCCGCCGACCAGGTTCCCGAACATCCCCGCCGCGACGTCCGTGGGCATCGGGCAGATATCCCCGAAACGTTTCTGGTACCACTCGCTTTGGAGGATAAGGAGGCACCGTCGGGCGTCCCGGAGGGTCAGCTGCGCGTCGAAAGAAGCCCTGATGAACTTCGTCGTAGGGTCGTTGACCCAGCAGTGTGTCGGGAAAAAAACGCTTACACTAAGGCTCTTAGTAAAGCCCGGAGGGATGTTTATCACTAATCTGCGTATTTGTCCGGTACGCACTGCGTCTAGGTGTTCGCATAGAAGCTCTAATGTACGACCCTTTACGAAGGGGGTCCCCGGCTCGACCAAGTGCCAAGCCATGTTCATAAAATGGTAAAGCCCCTGCTCGCGCCCGGTCTGCCGGTCGAGTCTCAAAAACTCGTTCAGTAGGGCTTGGTCAACTATCCCTTTCGACAGCATTCCGTATCCTTCTCAAGGCCTGGTCCCGAAGCGTTTCGACGGCGTCGACTGGAAGCCCTATCCCGCGGGCGGCTTGAGCGACTGTTTCGTTTCGGACAAAAATAGCAACAATCACGCGCTTTTCTAGGATAGACAGTTCCTCTATGTATTCGCGCACGTCGTCTAGGAGTTCCTCTTGACGCTTGTCCCCCTCGGGGTAACTCACTACGTCGGCATATGTAATACCGTCCGCAATCGGATCATACAGGGGGACGGTGGCGGGTAGGAATTTCCAGCCGCGCCAAGCTTTCTCAGTCTCCCCAATATCCTCGTGGGTAGGCATCCGATTGTGTTGGGCTAAGAACGCTTCTATCTTTCGAAGCACACGAAGGGGCATACTCTCCCCTCGTGGGATCGTTATCGTGCGTCCACACCGCGAATAAAAGTCGTGGATATTGTGCCATACGCGAAACGAAAAATAAGTCGTGAACCCACGGGTTAGGTCTACGTGGTCTATCGCGTATAGAAAGGCTATGCTCGCCTCCTGGACTAGGTCGTCGAGCTCCGCGCCCGGAGCCTGCCAGCGGAACTTGAGGGCTTGCTGCTTTATAAGCCCCATATTCTCGCGAACAAGCTCGTTCATAAGCCGTCGCTTCTTGGCGGGGTTCTGCTCCGCCCGGTAAGCTAAGACTTTGGAATCGTTCTTTTTTATAGTCACCAGAACAGATTGACACTAATCACTTGATTAGGCAACCATTCAGTACACATCGTCCCTTGACGATTGGAATTGCTTGGAGATGAATAATCCCGCTGCTCTCAAGATATCCGACACCGAAACCGAGTTGCCAGCGGAGGGCGTCAACTCTATGGGTATAGTCAATGTGGTCAACGTCTCCCAGCCATCCAAATGCAGCTCCAACGTGAGCGTCCCCTTGTGCGGTGCCGCGGTAGTTGACCCCCATCCAGTGCGTGTGTCCGTGGACGACGTTCCCGCAGAATTCTTGTCGGGTCCGTATATTAGCAGTTTCTCCGATCCTAATACCATGGCAGATGTTCAACTTTCCGAGACGTAGGTAGTTCATATAGGGAGTGATATGATACCCCCGAGTTTTTAGTCTGAGCAGCTTATCGATCGATAGAAGCCCTTCGAGTTCCGGGCACTTGGTCGCAACGAAATCGGGGAGTCTTTTTTCGTGATTACCTTCGAGAAAGTACTTCTCGCTAGGGCAAAGTCCGTCCAGTTCGTCGAGCGCAAGATTCGCGGTGGCGATCTCATCTTTTAGATGGCGTATGCGACCTGGACGCTTAGTATACTGACTGACCGTATAACAGTCGACGAAGTCACCAAGAATTATCAGCACGTCGGGCTGAAATTTCACGGCAGCTTTCATCATGACCGACCAGCCTACCGCGTCCACATAAGGATGATGGCAGTCCGGAACAAACAGAACGCGCTTCATTTTCACGGTATATCCGGCGGTTTAGGAATTCGAAGGATACGGTTTCGAAATACCAGGTCGTAAAACACGTTCTCGAGAAACCCAACGAGGAGCTCTTCGCGCGCGGAGCGTTCTTCGAGCTTATCGGTCTGAAAAATAACCGACCAGAGTTCGACCGGCATATCGTCCAATGCGCGATGAAGTAGCTCGTGCAAAAAGATTTGTGGAACTCTATGCGCGCCGGCGTCGAGATTGATAACAATCTCATGCTTGACCGGGTCGTAATACGCCTGAACCTCGCCGCTTTCGACGACTAGCGGTCGCTTGGTCACGTATACCGGCAAAGGACCAGTAGCCGTCTCTAGCTTCATCCAAAGGCGTCTACCGCGGGCCATCGGGCCATACTCCTAAACTGCCATCGGCATTATAAACCGGGCATGCCTTCTTGGACCAATACCTGGACAAGTGTGGCTCGACTCCGGGGACGCACTTCGGCATGTAATGTTTCGCTCCCTCTTGCATCAAACGAGCCACTTCTTTTGCAGCATCCCCCATCTTCGGACCCTCGGGGGTTTCGACGATGAATTGATCGTGCACGAAACACACGATACGGCTGCCAAATAGTGGGCTAGCCCGGTCAATATAGCACGCCTTTGCTATAAGCCACCCGGCGCGCTTCGCGGCCATCGCTCCCAGATGCTGAAAGTATCCGTTGCAGGTCTCGGTATATCCCTTACCGCCGCGGACGAACCCTGAAATCGGCATCTTTACAGTCGACGTATCGTCGGTATAACGAATCTGACGGTTGACATGGTCGAAGTACTTACGCATCTGCGGCCACTCAAGAAGCCACTTGTCCCGCAACTTCTTAGCCTCGGCTTCCGTTACCGTGAGCCCGAACTTGCGAGCATAGAGCACGAATTTGTCGGCCTTTGCCATTCCTCCAGGAAAGCCGAAATTTGCGACCTTCGACATCCTGCGAGCGCCATCAAATTCCTTGTCTTCGGGGTCCCGTTTGCGACGAGCGGCTTCGTCGTATTCAATCCCAAGCATACGCCCGGCGAGCGCCGTGTGGGGGTCCTTGCCGCTATTGAGAACATCGGCGAGTGCGCTTTCCCCGAAAAGCTCGAGTTGAACCTGAGCGAGGGACCAAAGCTCTAACGCGTTGTAGTCCGCGTCAATAAAAACATTCCCTGGACGGGGAACGAATGCCTCGCGTACCCCCGGGCGCGTGCTGAGGTTCTGGACGTTGGGGCCCTTGCTCGTCGTACGAGCCGAATCCGCAAGGTCGAAGCTCGAATGAATGGGCATGTAGGTCCCGTCTTTGAGCATGGGAATATCTGTAGAAATTCCCTTCGACAGCGTCGAATACCGAGAATACTCGATTAGGCTCTCGTTACCGCTTTCCTTACATGCGTCGGCATCGAGCGCGGGCTTCGGCTGCCCTTTCTTTCCGCCCTTCGTCTTGCGGTGTCCTGGGATCTTCTCCGCAATGGCGATGGCGTTCTTGGTATTACGCGAGCCGTTCGCGCGTACGAGATCAGCCTTCTGTAAGGTCTCGGCGGACGCCGCGATATCTGCGCGCATGGCGTCTTCGAGCGTCCGAACCTTTGAAGGATCGACTTTCAGACCCCAACAACTCATAAGTTGTAACCAAAACGCCGACCGCGCCTCCTCATATTGTGTGAGGATCTTGTCCTCCGGTTGCGCACTATAAACATGATACGTTGCCCGGGCATCTTCTTTCGCGTACTGGACCGCGCCCGTCGGCCAGTCCGGAAGCGGCTTCTCACGCCAATATCCGAACTTTAGACGCCATTCGCTCTTTTCGAGCACCGGACCCCTATGACGCTTCGACAGCGCTTCGAGACTGTACTCGTATGCCTGCCAAGCCCCCTTATCGGTTCGATACCCGCGGTACCTGCCGTCCGCAATATCGATTAGCTTCTGGCGAATCATCGTATCGGTCACACGATTCGCGTCATAGGCAGCAAACACCGCGGGCGTCAGCCGCGGGAATTGCGCGCAGATGACCGCCATATCGTACGCGACATTATGACCGACGATGAGGATGTCCTCGTTTTCGAGGCAAGCGAGCAGGTGTCTCTCGGAGTCGGTCCAATGCGTTACGTCAACGTCCGAACCTTCACACCAGGACACGCAGGCGAGGGGCGGCGCTTTCAGCCCCGGACGAAAGAGCGCGGTTTCGGTGTCGAGGGCGAAGACTCTCACATTCTCTGCGTTTCTGGCGCTGGCTCCTCGAACAGACACGAGTCGC
>CAZSAH010000064.1:0-6316 GCA_964605015.1 uncultured Alphaproteobacteria bacterium
ATCAAGAACTTCTAAGTCGGGGATGACAAACAAAGGGGATGACAAGTTGTGTGATAAATAAAATATAAATGTTGGGTGGGAACCCAGGATTGTGTAGAATAAATTTTTGCGCTAGAATTGTGGTCTTATCCCCTTATAACCCTAAAAGAGGACTAAAAAATGGGTGAATTTTCTACACTGGATATGGTTATTTTATGTGGGTATTTGCTTATTATCTTAGCTGTGGGCATTCGTGCCAGCCGGTCCGTTAAAAACCTACAAGACTATTCGGTAGGGGGGCGAAGCTATTCGGCTTTCTTTGTTTTCGCCACCTTATCTGCGTCTTTCATTGGGGGAGGCTTTTCCATGGGCCTTGCTGAAAAAGTGTTCACCCTTGGTTTTGCCTATGTCATTGCCTTGTGGGGATTTAGTTGCAAGGAGATGCTGATCGCATGGCTCATTGTCCCCCGGATGGACGCGTTTAAAAAGACAATGTCAGTGGGGGATATCATGGGCCAACTTTATGGCCATAACGCCAAGATATTTACAGGCATTGCAGGGGCTTTAGTCTGTGCAGGTATTGCGGGCGCACAATTCAGTGCCTTTGGCCATGTGACCCATATTCTTCTTGGAATTCCGGCTACGACGGGCATTTTGTTTGGTTCTGTGATTGTGATTTTCTATTCAACCCTTGGGGGGATGCGATCGGTTGTGATCAATGACACCGTCCATTTTTGCGTGCTAATTGTGGCCCTTCCTCTCGTGGCTATCTTTGGCCTCTCTTATCTTGGAGGGTTTGACGCTTTCTGGAGCAAAATTCCTAGCACCCATGACAATATTTTAACCTCTATTCCGCCCCTTGCCTTGCTGGGGTTGTTCTTGAGCTTTTTCTTTGGGGAAACCCTTGTGCCGCCCTATGTGCAACGACTCCTGATTGGAAAAACCCTCAAACAAACAGCGCGGGGAACCTTTATGAGTGGGTTCTTGTCCATCCCCTTCTTTTTGGTTGTTGGTTTTATTGGATTGTTGGCCTTGGCCATAAATCCTTCTATCGACCCTAACCTTGCTCTTCCTTTTGTCATTCAAACGGCGATGCCCATTGGGTTGAAGGGATTGGCGATTGTGGGGATTATGGCGGTGTTGATGTCATCTGCTGACTCATTTTTGAATGCAGCGGCTGTTTCAGCCATCCATGATACGTTGAAACCCCTGCGCCGCAGACCGCTTTCAGAAACCTTTGAGCTTCGCCTGACCCGCTGGGCTACCTTCCTGATGGGGGCTGCGGGGGTGATCTTTTCTCTCCGCTCAGAGAGTGCAATTGATGCCTTGTTGTATGCATACAACTTTTGGACACCCTTCATCCTGGTCCCGTTGGTTGCGGGAATTTTGGGATATAAGGCGTCCCCTCGTACCTTTTGGGTGAGCAGCTCTGCGGGGATTTGCAGCATGCTAATGTGGCAGCTTTTTATGAAATCCATGGGGAATTTTGATGCAGCCCTTGTGGGGATTTTCTTTAACTTTATCACATTCCTGGGGATGAGAGCCTTTGAAGGCAGTGTTCCCCAAAACCTGTCTCCTCAAGGTGAGGAAGCGTAAGAAAAAGGCATCCTCAAATCCCTTGACGCCGCGGAGGAGTTGGCCTAAACCTTTTTGGTATCTGGTCTCTTAAGAAAGGCGCATCGATGAACATAGTTGATTATTCCGCCCTGTCTTCCGAAAAGTCTCGCCTCAATCAATCTTTTCACGATAAAGGAGTCGTTGGGCTTCGAGGTGTTCCTGGCTTTGAAAAAGCGTATGAAGCCTTTCTTCAGTCATCTCGTCAGTTCATAGGCTTGAGCCATGAGCAACGCGCGGCTTATACCCCCTCCGATTCCTATAGCCGAGGGTGGTCTTATGGGATCGAGACCTTTAACAATGTGACGGATGCATTTAAGGGGTCTTATTATACGAAGTATCCCGAAGATCATGCCACAGTTACCAACATCTGGCCCACCACCGATCTGCCTGAGTTCAAACAAAATTATCTGGATTTAGTTAAGGTTATCTTTGAGATGGGGAAAGAGCTCTTACCCCTTATGGACATTCCTCTGAAAGATGTGACGAGTACGGCGCGCCTGCTTTATTATGGCCCTATCCACAATCCAAAGGCCGTAGAATGGTGCGGCGAGCATCGTGATCATGGCCTGATAACGGGTCTATGTGCCGGGACATATTACTTAGAGGGGAAAAGGGTTCCCCATCCGTCAGGCACAGGGCTCTTTATCCGAGGAGAAGAGGTAGATGTGCCTGATAATATTCTGCTCTTTCAAATTGGCGAGGTTGCCGAGCTTGTTACCAATGGGGCCGTCACCGCTACTGACCATCAAGTCCGCAAAGCGATTGGAGGGTATGAGCGCTATACGCTCGCTCTCTTTATAAATCCTCGGCCTAACTACGTGATGAACTCAACCCTCACCAAATATAATGATCGGTTCTCCCCTGGTATGACTTTTGAGGAGTGGGACCAGCGGTCTTACGCGAAGTATAACCAAACCTAAACCTCTATTACCAACCCGTCATAGGCGGGCTCGACCCCTTTGGGGAGGTCTTTCAAAAGAGTGTCATAATCAAGAAGATGGGACATATGGGTCAAATAGGCTTGACGAGGGCGAACCCGTTCAATCCACTCAAGGGTTTTTGCAAGATGGGCGTGGGTCGGCCGGGGCTCCATGGTGATGCAGTCAACAATCCACACATCAACCCCTTCAAGGGTGCGAAAGGCTTCTTCTCCCAATTCAACCACATCTGTTGAATAGGCCACTTTCCCAAAGCGAAATCCAAGGGAGGTGGAATACCCATGGCCTTGAACAAAAGGTTGAATGTTCACCTCTCCCACTTGAAAAGGGCCTTCAATCGCATGAGGGGTCAGAAAAGCGCTGTAGATATCTGGCTGAATGTCATCCACAGGAAAGGCATACCAAAAGCGCTCTTTTAGAAAGGAAATCGTTTCTTCATTGGTATAAATAGGAAGGGGCCTCTTTGTTGTGTGAAGAAAGGGGCGCAGGTCATCAAGGCCATGAGTATGGTCCGCGTGACTATGGGTGTAAAGAACCGCATCAATTTTCTGAATTCCTGCGGCAAGGCATTGTTCCCGCAAGTCAGGAGAGGTATCCACCACAAGGGTCGTATTATCCTTTTCGATAGCGATGGAGGCGCGGAGCCTACGATTCTTTGGGTTGGTTTGATCACATACGCCCCACTCCCCCGTAATAAGGGGAACACCGCCTGAGGCTCCACAGCCAAGTATAGTTACACGCATGAAAGAGTTACCTTTGAAAAAAGAGTTAAAAAATTTTCTGTTGTGTGAGTTGTCAGCTTATCCAAACTGATTTCTTTCAACTCTGCAAGCTTTTTAGCTGTTTCTATCATAAACGCGGGCTCGTTAGATTTTCCTCGATAAGGCTCAGGGGCAAGATAGGGGGAATCGGTTTCCACCAAAAGCCTCTCTAACGGCACCTCTTTTAAAATATCCCTTAAATCCTGGGCTTTTTTGAAGGTCGCAATGCCTGAAACGGAAATATAAAACCCAAGATCAAGGGCCTGGTCCCGCAGCCACGCGCTGCCTGAAAAGCAATGCATCACTCCTCGGGCTTTCCCTTGGCCCACGGTTTTTAACAGAGCAATGGTATCTTCTTCCGCGTCACGGGTATGCACAATAAGGGGAAGGTTCCGCTCAAGGGCCGCCTCTATATGGGCTTTAAAGGAAGCCTTTTGGGCGTCAATGGGGCTGTGGGCATAGTAATAATCAAGGCCCGTTTCCCCGAAGCCCACCATTTTTGGGTGAGTGGCCTCTTGTACTAAAAAGGAAAAGAGCTCTTTTTCAGGGAGTGTTTTTTCCGCTTCGTGAGGGTGAACGCCAAGGGTTGCAAAGACCTCTTCGTGGCTTTCCGCAATGGTTTTCAGAAGGGAAACCTTTGACAGCTCCGTACAAATTGTTAAAAAGCCCTTCACTCCTGCCGTCTTTGCGTGCTCGAGTGTGTCTTTTATATCACTTAGCATTGGCTCATAATCCAAATGGCAATGGCTATCGATTAGAAACATGTTTCTTTTCCTCGGTTTTTTTTCTATACCTATTATACATAAAAAAGCTCCCTTTTCCTAAAGGATATAACAATGGTGAAGTTCTTTTTCCTGTTCCTTTTTCTTGTCCCAATGGCCAAGGCTGACGACATGCCTCCTCAAGTTGTTGTGTTGACAACTGTTAAAGAAGGGTGCTTAGGGGATTTCATTAC
Source organism: uncultured Alphaproteobacteria bacterium (assembly GCA_964605015.1). Lineage (GTDB taxonomy): Bacteria > Pseudomonadota > Alphaproteobacteria > UBA9655 > UBA9655 > UBA9655. Next base: position 4,251 of record CAZSAH010000064.1, read on the forward strand.
AAGTGTGGGGACCTTTACCCCCTACAATGATGTCACCTTGAAAGCTGAAATACCAGGGCGCATTGAAACAGTCCACTTCAAAGAAGGGCAAAGCGTCAAAGAAAATCAAAAGCTTTTCAGTCTGTGTTCAAAAGAGCAAGAAGCAAAAGTCAAAAAAGCAGAAGCGGCCTTAGCTCTCAGTAAAAGCACTTTGTCTCGCAAGGCAAAATTAAAAGAAAAGAACTTTGTTAGCCCTTTGGAGCTGGAAAAAGTAGAAGCAGAGGTTAAAGATCGTGAAGCTGAACTTGACCTTGCCAAAGAGGCATTAGCAAAAACTCAAATCGCCTCTCCTTTTGAGGGGGTCTTATCCGTCAGGAAAGTCTCGAAAGGAGCTTATGTCGCCGTAGGGGACGAGCTGGTACGGGTTCAAGATCTTGATCCTATGCGTCTGACCTTCCAACTGCCTCAAAAAGCAATCCCTATGATCAAGGTCGGGGATTCTGTTACGGCCACAACTGACGTGTATCCCACCCAAAGCTTTGAGGGGAAAATTGAAGCGATCGACCCCTCTGTGAATGAAAAAACGCGCAGCTTCACTGTGTATGCAACCTTTCCAAATGAGAAAAATCTCTTGGTCCCCGGCCTTTATGGGCAGGTACGTCCAAAATCAAGCACACAGAAAGCAGCAGGACTCCTTGTGCCCGAGCAAGCCCTTGTGGTTCGTCAAGAGGGGGTTTACGTCTTTAAAAAAGTAGGTGACAAAGCGGTTTTGACGAAGATAGCCCTGGGAACACGAACGGCCGATCAAGCGGAAATCCTGAGCGGCCTTAAAGGGGGCGACGAGATCGTTCTTGAAGGCCAGGATAAAATCCACGATGGGGATGCCATAGCAGGAGCGCCAGCACACTAATGTTTATTACTGACGTTGCTATAAAACGGCCTGTTTTTTCAGTCGCCCTCAGCCTTATGATCGTCATTGTGGGATTGTTATCCTACATGAACCTTGGCATTCAGCAGTATCCCACCGTTGATGAGCCTATCCTCACCATTGAAACCCGGTATCCTGGAGCTGCTCCTGCTATTGTTGAATCGAAGGTCACGACCGTCCTTGAAAATGCCCTCTCAGGAATTTCAAACCTCGATTACATGGAATCCTCCAGCAAAACGGGAGAAAGCAAAATCACCCTCTTTTTTAGGGGAGGAACCTTGCTGAGTGATGCCGCCTCTGATGTGAGAGAACGGCTTGGCCAGGTCAGGGATTCTCTGCCCAGTGAATGTAAGGACCCCAAGGTTCTGAAAAGCGAATCAAGTGAGCAGTCTTTCATGACCCTTGTCTTGACAAGCCCCAATCATAGCGAGCTGGAGCTTTATGACTACACCGATCGCTACCTAAAGGGCCCTTTTGAGTCTTTGCCGGGCGTTGGGGGGATTGAGCTGTATGGCAGTCCCGCCACCATGCAGGTCCGTCTGGATCGGGAAAAGCTTAAAGCTCGTAATGTCGCTGTGACAGATATTTTGGATGTGTTGAATGAAAGCAGCCAAGCTTTATCTGCAGGGAACATTATTAAGGGAAAGCGTCATGTTAACATCGTGGCTGACGTGGGCCTCAACACGCCTGAAAAAATGGGTAACCTTGTGATTTCAAACATCGACGGCCATGTGCTGCATTTGAAAGATGTGGCCACCATTAGTGTTGAACTCGATTCAGGGCAGTTTCAATGGCTTCCACGCTTTAATAAAAAGCCTGCGATTTTTGTGGGGATTAAGAAAGCCTCTGGTGGCAATATGTTGGCCATTTCAACGTTGGTTCTTAGCAAGCTTGACGGCATAAAAAAGGGCCTTCCTGAGGGGATGCACCTTGAGGTGGGCTACAACTTTTCCATATTTATCAAAGCCTCTATCCAGGCCGTTCAGCTGACCATTTTTGAAGCCATTGTCCTGGTTCTGTTGATTATTCTTTTCTTTTTGCATTCTCCTCGGGCGGCCCTTATTCCTGTGCTGACCATTCCGATTTCCCTCATCGGATCCTTTGCCTTTTTGTATGCTTTTCACTGTTCTATCAATACCATCACCCTGTTGGCTATGGT
>CAZSAH010000065.1:0-6304 GCA_964605015.1 uncultured Alphaproteobacteria bacterium
CCCTTGATCCACGGGCAAATGGATGTAACAAATTAATCAAAAATGGGGCTATCTTGACGGAAAGAATTGATGACATTGACCAGGAAATTTCGCCCACATCTTCCCTTCAGCTCCAAGAAAGCGAGGCCGTCTGTGATATACTTTCGCCCTCTTCTTGTCTTGATACAGTGCGGCACCTTCTTAACGAAAATTTAAGCTTTGTTCCGATAAATGTTGACGAAGTCATTCGAGAATGTCAGTTACAGGCATCCGATGTGTGGATTGTTCTGCTCGAGATGGAAATCGCAGGGCGCCTTGATCGCCATCCCGGCGGCAAGGTTGCTCTTAAAGAAGAATGGAAAAGCGAATGAACGTTGTCGTCGTTGAATCACCGTCAAAGGCAAAAACAATAGAAAAATATCTTGGTAAAGATTTTACCGTCCTTGCAAGCTATGGCCATGTGCGCGATTTAGTGTCAAAAGATGGATCCGTCCGCCCTGAGGAAGACTTTGCCATGGTATGGCAAGTGGATGATCGTTCCAAAAAACATCTGGACGCCATCGCAAAAGCCTTAAAAGGCGCTGATAATCTGTATCTCGCGACTGACCCTGACCGAGAAGGGGAGGCGATCTCCTGGCACATTCAAGAAATCCTTGCGCAACGGGGACTTCTTAAAAAGATCAACTCTCAACGCATTGCTTTTAATGCGATCACGAAAGAAACAGTCGCCGCCGCCTTGGCCCACCCCCGCGCCATTGACCAGCAGCTGGTGGATGCTTATTTAGCGCGTCTTAGCCTTGATTATCTGGTGGGCTTTACCCTGTCCCCTGTTTTATGGCGCAAACTTCCTGGAAGCCGTTCAGCGGGACGGGTGCAATCCGTTTCCTTGCGCCTTGTGGTTGAGCGAGAGAATGAGATTGAAGCCTTTAAGTCCCAAGAATATTGGACCATTGATGTTGACTTTCTCTCTTCCGACAAAAAGCCCTTTAAGGCGCGCCTCACCCATTTGGATGGGAAAAAATTGGATAAGTTTTCTCTTCCCTCTGAAAAAGAGGCGCGGGAGGCAGAGACAAAAATCAATGCAGCCTTGTACCATGTGGCCTCTGTTGAAAAAAAGCGGGTTCAGCGCCATCCACGCCCTCCCTTTATCACGTCAACCCTTCAACAAGAAGCGTCTCGCAAGCTTGGCTTTAGCCCAAAAAAGACCATGCAGCTTGCTCAAAAATTGTATGAAGGCATCACACTTAAGGGCGAAACAACGGGACTCATCACCTACATGCGTACAGATAGTACACAAGTTGAGGGAAGCGCCATTGCCGCTTGCCGAGCAACCATTGAAAAATCCTTTGGGGAAAAGTATCTGCCCGCTTCGCCACGTCAGTATAAGACGAAAGCTAAAAATGCTCAGGAAGCTCACGAAGCCATCCGCCCAACGGAGCTTTCGCGAAAACCACAAGACGTTATTAATTCCCTAGATAATGATCTTTTCCGCCTGTATGAACTGATTTGGAAACGCATGATGGCGTCCCAAATGGCCAGCGCAGAGCTTGACCAAACAAGCGTGGATATTGCCTCAACCTCCAAAGATATTATGCTGAGAGTCACAGGCTCTGTCCTTGTGTTTGACGGGTTCCTGACCCTTTACCGCGAAAGCCTGGACGAGGATCAAACGGAAGAAGATGACGAGACAATTCTGCCCCCCCTTCACGAAAAAGAAGAGGTTGCAAAACAAACTGTTCTTCCCGAACAACACTTCACCCAACCCCCTCCGCGCTATACGGAAGCAAGCCTTGTCAAGAAAATGGAAGAACTGGGGATCGGGCGTCCGTCAACGTATGCACGCACAATTCAAGTTCTCCAAGAGCGCGGCTATGTGCGCCATGAAAAGAAAACCCTTATTCCAGAAGACCGGGGGCGCATCGTCACAGCCTTTTTGCTGGCCTATTTCCGCACCTATGTGGAGTATGATTTTACAGCCCAATTGGAAGAACAACTGGATGAAATCTCAAATGGCGACCTTGTCTGGAAAGACGTCTTAAACCAATTCTGGACCCCCTTCCACCAGGCAACGGACGAGGCAAAGCTTCTGAAAATCCAAGACGTTCTTGAACACCTTCAAAAGGACCTGGATTCTTTCCTTTTTCCCCCCTCTCCAGACGGTAAAGATCCCCATCTCTGCCCGCGCTGCGAAAAGGGAAGCCTGGGCTTACGGTTAAGCAAGTTTGGCGCCTTCATTGGTTGTTCTGAATACCCCACGTGCAAATACACACGCCCCCTTGTGATGGGGGAAGACGGTCAAGACTTGGTCCAAGAAGAACCCTTTGAAAGAGTGCTCGGAGACGACCCCGCCTCTGGCCTTTCTGTAACGGTCAAGAAAGGGCCCTATGGATTTTACATTCAGTGGGGCGAGGCGGCTTCAAAAAAGGAAAAACCCAAACGGGTGTCTTTGCCAGCGGGAGCCTTCCCCGAAACAATTACCTTTGAGGAAGCCTTGTCTTTGGGATCCTTACCGCGAGAGGTCGGCCTGCATCCTGACACGAAAGAGCTTATCACAGCCGCCATTGGCCGCTTTGGCCCGTATGTCAAAATTGGCTCTCTGTTTGTGTCTTTGAAAAAGACAGATGATGTGCTGACCGTTGATCTGCCCCGGGCGGTTGAACTTATCGAAGCCAAGAAAGCCGCCCCGCCGCGGAAAGCGGCACCCCCGAGGAAAGCAGCAGCTCCGAAGAAGGCGACAAAAAAAGCAACCTCTTCTCGGAAAACGACACCTCGCGCAAAAAAGGGGTGACCCCCCAATTGTCATCCCCGCGAAGGCGGGGATCCAGATAGCGCTTTGATTTTTCAATAAAAAAACTCATTTCCATTAAAATAAAGTTAAAAAAGGCTGCATTCCTGCGGAATGCGTTGTTTTTACTGGATCCCCGCCTTCGCGGGGATGACAAGTGGGGGGTGACAACCCAGAATAAAATAACTTTAAGTACAATGAGTATAGAGGGAGGGGTTTCAAGTCTTTCGAGGATAGTGTACAAACATTTTAAAGTTTTTAAGGATCCCCAGTTCATGCCCCATAACACCTCATCCCATGGCCTCTAAGCGCCTCCCTACGCCTCAAGAGATTCTTGAGTTTATTAACGCATCTCCCGCGAAGGTGAGCAAAAAGGAAATCGCGCGCGCCTTTAAGTTAAAAGGCCTGAACCGGGTGTGGCTAAAAACGGTTCTAAGAAACATGGCAGACGAAGGGCTCATTGCACGAGGGCATAAAAAGAAAGTGCATGCCCCCACTCATTTACCGCCCGTTCTTTTGGTCACTGTTTCTGCAGAGCTCTCTGCCGATGGGGAAATTTTACTCACACCCGTCGAGCAGGCGAGTGACCTTCCCATTCTGTTGACAGACAAAGGATCCTCACGCGTCAGAGCGGGGGATCGCCTGTTGGTTCGCCTCAAGCTCCACCAGGCTGGATATTACACCGCCCGCCTTCTTAAAAAAATGCTGGAAAAGCCTCAAAAATGGGTGGGAATGGTGATTAAAACCCGCGGGAAGCTTTACATTCAGCCCTGCGATCGACGGCGACAAAATGACATTAGCCCCCTTGATCCGCGCTCGTCTGTGAAAGAAGGCGAGGTTGTCCTGGCGGAGCTTTCCCAAGAGCGGGGACCCAAACAAGCCACTGTTTTAAAAAGCTTAGGCACCCTCGACGACCCGCGTGTCATTAGCTTGATGTCCATTTATGAACAAGGAATCCCCCATGAATTTCCGGAAGCCGCCCTGCAGGATGCAGAAAAGGTCCGGGCTCTGTCCCTTGAGGGGCGCGAAGATTTAAGGGATATTCCTTTTGTAACCATTGACGGGGAAGACGCCCGCGACTTTGATGATGCGGTCTGGGCGCACGAGGACCCGATAAAGGGCTGGCACCTGATGGTGGCCATTGCAGATGTTTCTTTTTATGTAAAACCCGGCAGCGCCCTTGATCGGGAAGCTTACCTACGCGGCAATTCGGTCTATTTTCCTGATAGAGTCGTCCCCATGCTGCCCGAAGCGCTGTCCAATGATTTGTGCTCTTTAAGGCCGCGGGAAGACAAGGCTTGCTTTGTTGTTCACCTGTGGCTTGACAACAAAGGTCGCCTAAAAACCTATAAATTTGTCAGGGGCATTATGCGTTCCGTGGATCGCCTTACCTATGCTCAGGTCCAAAAAGCCATTGATGGGACGCCTGATGCGGCCACCGCTCCCCTTCTTGAGTCCGTTCTGAAGCCCCTCTATGGGGCCTATGACCTGTTAAAAAAGGCCCGCGAATTCCGTGGAACCCTTGACCTTGAAATTCCAGAAAAACAAGTGGTTTTGGACACAGACGGACATATTCAAGACATCTTTCCGCGCCCGCGCCTTGATAGTCACCGCCTTATTGAAGAATTCATGATTCTTGCCAATGTGGCCGCAGCGCAACAACTTGAAGCGCTGAAAGCGCCCTGTATTTACCGCATCCATGATGAACCCAATCCAGAAAAAATATTTGTCTTTCGCGAACTTGTGGAAGGGCTTGGATTTTCTTTCCCCAAATCCCAAGCGATTACGCCTCAGGCCTTTCTCCACCTTTTAAAGGCCGCGCATGGCACCCCCCATCAAGAACTGATCAGCCAGCTGACCCTCAGAACCCAAGCCCAAGCGCTTTATCACCCCGAAAATATCGGGCACTTTGGGCTCAGCTTAAAAAAATATAGCCATTTTACATCCCCTATCCGACGGTACGCGGACATCATTGTCCACCGAAGCCTGATTGCATCTTTGAAGCTGGGCGATGATGGACTTCCTAAAGACGCTGACCTCGGCGTCATTGGCGAGCAAGTGTCTTTGACAGAAAGGCGCGCAGCTGCCGCTGAACGAGCCGCCACAGAACGCTACGTCACCCTTTACCTCAAAGATAAGGTGGGCGAAACTTTTAAAGGCAGCATTAATGGCGTGACGTCTTTTGGCCTTTTTGTCACTTTAGAGCATTCAGGGGCAGATGGCCTGGTGCCCATGGCCAATTTGCCAGGGGATTTCTATCTTTACGAAGAACGCAAGCATCGCCTTGTGGGGCGCCGCACCCGCCGTCTGTTTACGCTGGGTGACCCCATCCTTGTGCAGCTCAAAGAGGTGGATACGTTTACCAACTCCATCACATTGGCAGTGGTGGAGTCTTCCCCTTCACGATCTGGACCCAAAAGGCCAAAACCAAGAAGATCTGGCTTTTAAGTGAATTGCAGTGTATACTTATAAAAATTTAAAATTAAACGAGGTTCCATGTTTACAACCCTTTTTCGAAAAATTTTCGGCTCCTCCAATGATCGCTACATTAAAAGTCTTGATAAGATCGTTGATAAAATCAATGCCTTTGAAGCCGGCATGGAAAAGCTCAGCGACAAGGCCTTGCGCGCAAAAACAGATGAATTCCGAGAGCGCCTGAAAAAGGGAGAAACCCTTGATGACCTTCTCCCCGAAGCTTTTGCTGTTGTCAGAGAAAGCTCAAAGCGAACCCTTGGGATGCGCCATTTTGATACGCAGCTCAAAGGGGGCATCATCCTTCACCGGGGGATGATTTCAGAAATGAAAACGGGTGAAGGAAAAACCCTTGTGGAAACCCTTCCCGTCTATCTGAATGCCCTTGAAGGAAAAGGCGTTCATGTGGTGACCGTGAACGATTACCTGGCCAAACGTGACTCCGAATGGAATGGCCCGATCTATAAACTTTTAGGTCTTACCGTTGAATGCATCACCCATGACCTTGATGATCTCGAGCGCCAAATCGCTTATAAAGCCGATATTACTTATGCCACAAATAACGAGCTTGGCTTTGATTATCTGCGCGATAACATGAAGTTTCGCCTTGAAGAAATGGTCCAAAGACCCTTCAACTATGGCATTGTGGATGAGGTCGACAGCATCCTTGTTGACGAAGCCCGGACGCCCCTCATTATCTCAGGGCCGGCCGAAGATTCCTCAGAACTTTATGTACAACTCAACCGGCTTATCCCTAGCCTTTTCCCAGAAGACTATGAAAAGGATGAAAAAGCACGTGCCGTCACCCTTACAGAACAAGGCACTGAACATATTGAACAGCTTTTAATCAAAGCCGATCTGTTAGGGGGGGGAACCCTTTACGATATTCAGAATGTGGCTGTTGTCCACCATGTCAACCAAGCCCTCAAAGCCCATAAGCTTTTCACACGAGACGTAGACTATATGGTCAAAGACGGCAAGGTCATGATCATTGATGAATTTACAGGCCGCGTCATGGAAGGCCGCCGCTACTCAGACGGACTGCACCAGGCTATCGAAGCCAAGGAA
>CAZSAH010000066.1:0-6081 GCA_964605015.1 uncultured Alphaproteobacteria bacterium
CAATGACTTGGCTAAACTTTGCGGGGCGATATTTGCGCGCCAGCACCCGATAGCCCTCAAGGGGAGGAGAGGCAGAAGAAACAAGGGCAAGAGCGGCGTTCATACTATCCTTTCACAAGAAGAAGCATTCTATATTTAGTGTATAACAGATCTTCTACAGGGTCAATTTTTCCGGTTGGCCATTTCACTTTTGTTATCCTCGGGCTAGAAGTTCTTGATTTGCAAAGCAAATCTTAGAACTTCTTGACCCGGGGATCTTGTTCGTTACGTCCAAGATCCTCGGTTCAAGAAAAGTCATTGTTTTTCTTCGAAAAACAAGCCTTTTCTAGACCGAGGATGACAAGAGTGAGGAATTGACGCCCACGCTCCTCTAGGGAGAAACAGTGAGGGGCTGGACACATGACCCGCCTGAACCTACGACGGCTGCTTTCTTCCGAACCTGACCGGGTTTGCAAGACAAACGTCCACAAGCCAACCCCTCCCCTTTCTTATAGCAAACAAACAGGGGGGAAAGGCAAGAAAATTCCACCCGAGGCTACGCCCCCGTCTGCAACTCCACCCCGGCGGCCTGGAGAGTATGCTTGATTTTAATGAGATCCAGCCATAGCTCCCGCTTTTGACCTGGGGAACGGAGAAGATAGGCTGGGTGAAAGAGGGGGATAACGCGCATGGTTTTGCCCTCCTCGGAGGTATAATCTTTCCATTGCCCTCGCAGGCGCATGATCCCGTCTCGACCTCCCAGAAGGGTTTTTGTCGCTGTCCCCCCGACCAGCACCAGAAAATCTGGGCTAACAAGATCAATATGGCGCTGCACAAAGGGCAAACACGCATCCGATTCAGCGGGAGTCGGCTGACGATTGCCAGGCGGCCGCCAGGGGATAATGTTGGTGATATAAAAATTTTGTCGGGTCAAACCAATAGCCGCAAGAGCCTTGTCCAGCAGCTGGCCGCTTTGCCCTACAAAGGGAAGGCCTTGCCGATCCTCATCCGCTCCCGGCGCTTCTCCAATGAGCATCACACGTGCTTTTGGATTTCCATCCCCAAAAACAAGGTTTGTTGCCGTATATTTCAAGGCGCAGCCCTCAAACGCCATCATGGCGGCCTTCAAATCTTCCAAGGTTTTTGCGGACCGCGCCGCCGCATAGGCCGTCTCATGGGCGATCTTCGGAGAGACAAGGGGTGCTGTGCTCATTGTCCTTGACGTTGTCTTATCCTCGGGTGTCCAATTGGGGGAAGTGGAGTAAGGTGCGTTCAATTCATCGGAGTGTGCGCTGGGTGGAGGAGGGGCTGCGGGCACAAGGTCAAGGGTCTCTTCAACCTCACGGAAACGATTTTGAGGCGACGTTGAGATGACTTCGTCCACGCCGGCGGCCTCATAAATGGACAAAAGGGTCTTGAGGGTCTGTGAATCAATCATGCCTCTTCATATCACAGCTTCCTTTTCTTTGTCATCTAGGTGTTATGCATTAAAAGCTTGAAGGCTCCAGGCATTACGCCAACCAAAGGATGAGTGAAGCTTGCCACTCACCCTCTGTTTGCGTGTTCTTACTCTGCAGCCGCTGCAGGAGTCTCTACAGGTTGTAGCTCAGCAGGAGCCGCTTCCTCTTGGAGATCTGATACAAAGTATAGGCGAGCGGAAAAGTGTAGGTTGTGGTCTTCTCCTGGGGTAAGTTCAGACTTCCAAGCGTGATCATACCCTGCGGTAAATGATCCCGAGTTCCACCGAACCCAAGCCTTATCATCAGGACCTATCATCTTACAAGAAGGGTGACAACTCGTATACTCCATCTCAGTAACCATCAAGTGTCTAGGAGGATGATTTGGATGCTCATGGTACGCACTGACGGGAACTATTATTTCCTTTCCTGTCTCAAATGCCTCCATCAGTGCGAAACAGTTGATTTCAGTAGACGTGGAATCCCAATATGCATCGCTCATCGTTTTAAAAGATTTTAGATATGCGTCACTCTGGAGTCTTTGTGTAAGGCGCTCTTTACATGCCGCACTCAAGAATGGTTTTCGAACAACACCACGAGGAGCGGCAGCATTAAGATCAGGAGAGCCGTCCATAGCAAAAGCTGAGTAACTCACCATGGCTTCACCGATCAACAATGTAAGTAAAAATTTGTTCACGATAAAACTCCTTAATTAAAATTTTAACATCGAGTCTTTTACTGAAAAACTCTCATTAAGGATAGGCCTGCAACAAAAAAATTGCAAGGATTTTTGTCATCTCAGAGCTCAAGCCCATTATCCATGCTAATGTTTTTCTTTGAAAAAAAGCATTCCTAGCGCGGGGACACGGAGAGGAAAATTGTGATGTTAAGGGACTTAAAGATGACAACCATAAATGATTCCTATATAAAGAAAGGAATGAAAGGATAAATTATGGCGTTTATTGATATTATACTTTTTGCTGCTGTTGCTGTTTTCTTAGGATATCGCTTGTGGCGCGTGCTTGGCACCCATGATGCGGAGCGCCCTCTTCGCAAGCGGAAATCAACGGACGATGATGTTGTTGTGCCCATTCGGCCACGTGCGGCTGCGTCTCCCACAACGGTTGTGGAAGAGGAGTCGGAAAAGCCAGCGGATGCGAATGAGGATCGATTTTTACAAGGCGCAACCCTTGCTTTTCGCAAGATTGTAGACGCTTATGCTGCAGGCGACTTGCCTGTACTCCATAAGCTTTTGGAAGGCCCCTTGCTTGAAACCTTTGAGGAAACCATCGCCAAACGAAAAAAAGAGAAGAAAATTCTTGAAATTGATGTGGAGCGCATTGTAACGGCAGAAGTCATTGATAAGCGAGAAGAAAAAGGAAAAGCATACGTTACGGTTCGTTTCGTCTCCGAGCAATGCCTTCTGACCCGCAATACAAAAGGAAAACTTTTGGAGGGGGATCCAGATCGCTATACAGAGGTCACAGATATTTGGACATTTGCGCGGCCACTCGCAAGTTCTGATCCCAACTGGAAATTAGAGGCCACTCAGCTGCCAGAGGATTAGACAGCGATGACTCAATCTTCTGTTTCTTCCAGGGGCGCTGCTCCTTCTCAAGACTATATCGCAGCTCTTGATTTGGGAACCAATACGTGTCGCCTGCTTATTGCGGCTGTTACCCCTGAAGGCCCCAAAGTGGTCGATTCTTTCGTCAGGGTTATTCGTCTGGGGGAAGAACTTGCAACAAAAGGTCATATTTCTGAAGCCGCAACGTCAAGGGCTCTCTTTGCGTTGACCATGTGTGCCAAGAAGTTAAAATCTTATAAAATTCAGCGTTTGCGGTGTGTTGCAACGGCAGCGTGCCGAGAAGCCTCAAACCGGGATGCGTTCTTAGAGGTGATTCGCGCTAAAACAGGGCTTGAGCTTGAAGTGATTTCTACAGGGGAAGAAGCCCGCCTTGCCATTATCGGATGCACAGATTTGCTTGATTGCAGCACTCGCTATGGGATTGGCTTTGATATCGGCGGCGGGAGCACAGAAGTCATGTGGATGGAGCTTTTTCAACAAAAGCCTCCTGAAATTATTGACTGGATATCCTTGCCTTTTGGGGTTGTGACCTTATCAGAAACGCTGCAGGGCAACCCTGCACCTTATCCTCCCCTTCAAAAGGTCCGGAAAGTCATTGCAAAAGAAATCAAAGCGTTTTGTGACAAAGCCTTTATTCACCCCCATCTTAGGGGCAAGAACGTCCAACTTATTGGTACAAGTGGAACCTTAACAACCTTGGCGGCCCTTCATATGGATCTTCAAAAATATGATAGAACGCGCGTGAATGGGTTTTATCTGACCCCAGAGATCGTCAACAAAACAATCGCAAGTATTTATGCGATGACCCCAGAAGAGAGGCTCGCTCACCCTTGCATTGGCCCCTTGCGGGCCGATCTTGTCTTGGGAGGCCTTGCCATTTTTGAAGGGATTTATGACATCTTTCCAATCAACCCTGTCCGTGTGGCGGATCGGGGGGTTCGGGAAGGGTTGCTTGTGGATTTAATGCGGCCATGAAAAAGAAACCTCTTTCAGGGCGCCCCTTGATGGTTCGCTTGAAATCCACACGAGGGTTAACCCTCTCCTCTCGGCGCTGGCTGACACGCCAATTAAATGATCCCTATGTACAAAAGGCAAAGGCTGCGGGCTATCGCTCGCGCGCGTCCTATAAGCTGATCGAAATTGATGATAAGTTTAAAATATTGAAGCCAGGCCTGCATGTTGTGGATTTAGGGGCAGCTCCTGGGGGCTGGACCCAAGTAGCGGTTGAACGGGTTGGGCATAAGGGATTCGTTGTGGGAATTGACCTAACCTCTGTGGAGCCCATTGCAGGGGCTACTCTTATCTGTGGGGATTTTAGTGACCTTCAGGTTCAAGAAGGCCTGAAGAAAGCCTTAAACGGCCCTGTTCATGTCGTCTTAAGCGATATGGCGGCGCCCAGTACAGGTCATCCTCAAACGGATCATTTGCGCATTATGGGCTTGAGTGAGGAGGCGTTTGCTTTTGCCCAAGAGGTCTTAGAGAAAGGGGGCGTTTTTGTTGCAAAGGTTCTGCGCGGAGGGACAGAGAAAGAGCTTTTGGCTCTTTTAAAGAAACACTTTGAAAAAGTTGTTCATTTTAAGCCCCCCTCTAGTCGTGCAGATTCGGCTGAGATTTATGTCATTGCCATCGGATTTAAGCCATGAAAGAGGGACCTCGTCTTCAAAGTGTTGTGGAGATTTTAGCCCTTCATGGGACAGAGAGGAAACCCCTCGATCAGGTTTGTCATGGGTATTTCAAAGCCCGCCGGTACATTGGTGCCAAAGATCGTCACGCTATTGCCGCCTATGTCTATGGGGTGATGCGGCACAGGGCCTCTTGCGACTGGTGGGCCTTAGAGAGAGGGGTGTCGCCCCTTTTAATGGCCCCTCTAGAGGCCGCCCGAACACGGCTTTGCACTTACTTGTGGATTTTTGAAAACCTTCCCCGGGAAAAGTTTGGCATTTTATTTTCAGGGGAGCGCTATTTTCCCGCAAGGCTCTCTGATAAGGAAAAAGCCATTTTTGAGAAAATTCCTGAGCTGCAAACCCTGTCTCCCTGGGTGGAGGGCGAATTTCCCGAATGGCTGCTCCCTTTTTTAAGGCGGCGCTTTGGGGAAAATTTAAAGGCAGAAATGCAGGCTTTCTTGGCGCAAGCTCCCCTCGATTTACGCGTAAATACCCTGAAAACGACCCGGGAGAAGGCCCTTGAAACCCTTCAGAACACAGGTCTTGTCCTTGCTCCAACGCCCCTTTCTCCCTGGGGGGTGCGCTGTGAGGGCCGAGAAAACATCACCCAAACCACAGCTTTTCAAGACGGGCTTGTGGAGGTTCAAGACGAAGGGTCTCAGCTCATTGTCACCGTGGTGGAGGCGAAGCCTGGGCAAGCCATTTTAGATTTATGTGCGGGAGCAGGAGGAAAAACCCTTGCGCTTGCCGCCCTTCTTGAAAACAAGGGACGCATTGTGGCAACGGATACGGCGCTGTGGCGTTTGAAGCGAACGAAGGAACGGCTCAAAAGAGCGGGAGTGTGCAACGTGGAGCTGCGGGAGATTTCGGGCTTTCATGACAAATGGCTCAAACGCCAACAGGAGCGGTTTGATCGCGTTCTGGTGGATGCGCCGTGTTCAGGTACAGGAACCTGGCGACGGAATCCTGATCAAAAATGGAACATTACGGCCACAGACGTGGCGGAGCTGGCCGCGCTTCAAACAAATCTTTTGAAGGCCGCAGCGTTGCTGACAAAGCCGGGAGGTTTCATCATTTACGCTACCTGTTCCTTGTTGTGTGAAGAAAATGAAGACGTGGCCGCGGCGTTTCTTGAGGCGCACCCGTCCTTTTCCCTTGTCCCTTGCGGCCTTGAGGGCGCCCCCTTCTTGTCCCTCTCTCCCTTGCAAAATAACACGGATGGCTTTTTTGCGGCTAAGTTTGAGAAGGCAAAAGCCGAATGAAATTCAGCAACTGTTTGATTTAAAAGTATTATCCACGCATAATAATACTTGTCATCCCCCTTGTTTGTCATCAACTCCACTTGTCATCCCCGCGAAGGCGGGGATCCAGTAAAAACAACGCATTCCGTAGG
>CAZSAH010000067.1:0-2919 GCA_964605015.1 uncultured Alphaproteobacteria bacterium
ACGTTCTTGAAAGACCCGACGAAATCTACTCGGAATTCCACGCTTTGAGGATAGCGGGAGCATTCTGTCGGATAAGATAACGAATTACCCCACTCCTACTTACTTTCTTAGCCCCGCCTGGGCGGGCGGCGTTTAGAACCGATACCAGATTATCCAATAGCCTGGAGTCCTCTTCATGTAGGGAAAAGGCGGTAGTCGTAGGTTTTGTGTCGCCAATTTCCCTGAACACCGCGTCAAACTGCGTCAAAAGCTCAGACTTCATATATAACTATATAGCAAGTGAGATGCCGACACACTCCCAGTATTGGGGGCGGTATCCCCCAGATACAGGAATTGATACCCGTTGATACCGCCCATGTTGTATCATTTTTCATGAATCAAATCAAATACTTAGAAACGAAAAAGACCCGTTACGGCGAAATTGGCTGAACACGGGTTGGGACGGGACGTGGGCGTGGGTAGGGTACCGGTGCTGCTAGCCCTCTTCTTTGGTATATTTTATTTATAGTAGTAGTAGTAGTAGTATAAGGCACTTTTCGATAGCAAAAAACCGATGTTACCGAGATACAGCCGCTCCCCGAAAATTTCGGTATCACCCCCGAAAAAGGTAGCGGTTTGCGCCCCGGCGCGGGCTTTGCTAAGCCAAAACCGAGGCATAGATGCGAATAACTCTCTTTTACCCTACAGAAACCGACAATACCGCACGTAACCCACAAGGTCGCACCTTCGAGTGTTCCTGGGAGGAACTTTGTAGGATATTTCAAGACAACGTAGAACCCCGCGAGGTAGACAAGCTGATGGTGATGGGGTGGTCCCCGGTTTCCTTCAAGGGGGGCTATCGCAACTCCGAGAACGCGGAGGACATATCCGCCATAGGATTCGATGTCGATCAGAGTCCCTACGCGACACGCGAACAGCTCGAGGGGTGCTTACCCGGGTATCGTATCGCCTTCCATACCACATGCAACTACAGCCCTTCAGTTCCGAAGTGGCGTCTTATCGTCCCCCTCAAGCGCGCTATACGCCTCCACGAATGGGAGACGGTTCGCGAGGAGCTGAGGTCCAGGCTTCCTTTCAAAGTCGATCCTGGAGCCCTAGACCCCACCAGGTATTGGGTTGGTCCACGACAGCCGGTCGTAGGGGACTACGTATTCCGTGCCCGCGACGGAGAGCTGTTCGATCCTGACAGTCTTGTGCTCCCGAAAGCCGGTGAGTCCAAAAAGACTCCCGGGCAGTCTAGCCCCGACGCGGACCAAAACGACCCCGAAGCTTTAGCCGGTGCCGAAGCCTTGTGTCAGACGTGGGACTACTCGTGCGACGGGGGTAAGCTTTTGTTTGCGCTTTGTGGTCGGCTAATTCACGAGTACGAGCTTTCCGACGCTCAGGCACTCGACATTGTCACACGTATATACCTGCCTCGCGTGCAACACAAGGATTGCGCAAACGGTCACGTGGGACCTAAGGTGTGGCAACCCCACGAGGTGGAGAGAAAGGTTCGCGATGCTCGTGCTAAATTCGTCTGTGTTCCTACAAGCTTTGATTTTTTCGAGCAGTTCAAACGCTCCGAGGTCCTGCCCCTCCCCTCGCTTCCTTCGGACTTACCGCCTCGCCGAGTCCGGGACCGTAGTCACGAGTACACGCACACGTACTCCAACGCTCTCGACGAGACCAAAACGAAAGCCTTCCCTCTGCAATACGTAATTGGTACACTGATTTACGGACCAGACTGGGGCGGCTGTTTTCAGTATGACGAGTTCAAACGCAAGAAGATTGTGGTGAATCCCCCGGTTCGCCTCGAACTCGAAAGCGGCGAAGGCGAACTTACGGACGAGGACATTACAGCGGTCCGTACGTGGCTCGAGTCCAAAGGCGTGAAGATCGGGCACGACGACACGAAGCGCGCGATACTTTCCTCAATCAAAGCGCAGAGTTACCACCCGGTTCGAGACTACCTGAGAGGTCTACCCGAAGGGGACCCCGCATATCTTGACCGGTTCGCCGTCGAGGTGTTCGGTTTCACGGGCTGGGAGGCGAAGTTTCTTCGCAACACGCTTATCGCGGCGGTCCGGCGTATCCTTGTTCCGGGCACGAAGGTGGACACGGTTCTCGTGTTCGTCGGAGAGCAGGGGCGCATGAAGAGCAGTTCAATCGAAGCGCTCTTCGGTCAAGAGTGGACGACCACGCAAATAGCGGGGCTAGAGAATCGCGACGGTAGTATGTCGCTTGATGGGTTCTGGTGTGTGGAGTTCGAGGAGCTCGACCGGATATTGAGGTCCGACAATACGACCGTAAAAGCGTTCCTTTCTCGAAACGTCGATCGATACAGACAAATGCAGGTCCGGGATAAGGTGGAACGCCCCCGGCAAAACATTTTCACCGCGACCACCAACGATAAGCGGTTCCTTCGGGACCCGACCGGTAACCGTAGGTTCCTACCCGTCGAGGTAAGACATCGACTCAATCCGGATCACATCACCAAGGTACGCGACGAAGTGTGGGCATCCGCTTTTGCTTTGGCTATGTCCGGCGAGAGGCACTGGATTCAAGACGACACCGAGGTCAACAAATATCGCGAACAGTTTTACGACGATCCGCCGTGGCTCGAGGAGGTGCGTTCCTACTGTGCCGGTAGGAGATGGGTCAGGGGTCCTTTGCATTTCTATCAGAGTCGTATCGATCCGAGTTTGAAGGGATACGACAAGAAAACCCGCGCGGCTATAAAGGAGTGTTATCAGCGCATCGGTTTCGTGCGCGAAGACTACAATAAACGTTTTGAGGGCGAGCAGACCAAAGTGTGGGAAGTCCCGGAGGGTCTGCGACTTGCAACACCTTCGACAGAAGAGCTCGAAAAACGTTCAGGAGAAACGGACTTGAACAGGATAAACGACGGCAAGACGTATACGGATAAGGAGGCTAACT
>CAZSAH010000067.1:3019-5429 GCA_964605015.1 uncultured Alphaproteobacteria bacterium
CTATGTGGTCTCAATGGGAAGCTCTATGACAGAAATGTCATACTGGACAAGTAATATCATAGCGTTGCCGTGTCATAGTGGCGCAAAAAGTTCTGCTATGCTTGACGGCATAATGCAGCTATCCGCAAGCCAAATCGACACTTACCTCTCTTGTGCACGAAAGTGGAGCTTTATATATCAAGACAAACTCGAAAGTCCGCCCTCGCCCTCCGCGGAGCTCGGTTCCGCCGTGCATGCACAATTAGAGGCCTTTTTCCGGCATGGCAAACCTTTGGACTTCACATCCGAAGCCGGATACATCGCCGCACCTGCTCTAAGCTATCTTCCGAGTACGGGGTCCTTTGACATCGAACACGCGTTCAATTTCCGCAGCAACTCGAGCGGTCACGAGTACCGGGGCTATATCGACCTTCGTGATAAGTTGTCGCATACGGTGTACGACCACAAGACATCGAGCAATATCTATAAGTGGGCGAAAAAGCCCGAGGATTTGCTATACGACGCGCAAGCCGTCCTTTATACGGTCGCCAGTATAATCGATTGGAGAGTCCCCGAAGTCACACTTCAGTGGACATATATGCAGACCCGAGGAGCCAAGAAAGCTTCCCCGGTGCGCCTGAAGATGTCTGCGGATCACGCTGGCGAGGTGTTTGCAATCATAGAAAGTGTCGCCGATGAGATAGCGGCGATAAAAGGTAAAAAAAGGACCTTGGAGCTTGCGCCCACTATCGCGACATGTAGTGCGTTCGGCGGGTGCCCGTTTCAGAGCCGATGCAATCTAAGCCCAAGTGAAAGGACACAAGCCGTCATGAGCAACACAACAGGAACAAACGATTTGTTTTCGAGACTTCAACGTAAGAACACGCTAGCTATGGGGACAGTGAGTACGCAACGCAGCGAGCCCATCCTCCCTCCACCGGTCGAGGACATCCCCATCAATCCTCCCGAGTCCACGCTTCCTTACGAAGATACCAAGCCGACCGAGAACAGCATTCAAGTTGCTGAACCCGTGTCCAAGAAACGTGGACAACGCGCCACCAGTGCGGCGAATGCCCGTCGAAACCTCGAAGGCAAACTCATTACTCGCCTTTACATTGACTGCGTTCCGTCGACGACGCACATGCGATTCGATGCACTTCTGTCGGAGGCTTCTCGCACCCTGGAATCCTCGCATAACGTGACGGATTACCGTCTTATTGAATACGGCAAGGGCGCGCCGCTGCTTGTCTCAGCGCTATTGGAAGCCCTTCGCAAGAACGAGGGATGCGCGGAGCTCGTGGTGCGCTCTAGCACTCCCGAAGCGAGTGTGTGCTTGAATATGTTGATGGCGAACGCTGACGTCGTAATAACCGGCGGATGAGTTCCAGGACCATCAAAAGGTCCGCAGAATTCGGTCGCATAGCCTCCCTACCCCGGCGGCAACCCTCGATATCGGAAGAACATAGAAAGCGCTTGGAGGACTTGCTAAGGACTCCGAATGGGACGATGGGGCTTCGTCCCGTGCAAGCCCTCGCGCTTCACGATATCGGGACGGTAGGGGGGCTATGTGGGCCGATTCGTGTGGGGGGCGGCAAGACCCTGATCTCGCTGCTCGCTCCGTATGTTCTCGATTTGAAGCGTCCGCTGCTTCTTCTCCCGGCGGCGCTTATAGAGAAGACGGAACGCGAGCGACGAGTGCTCATGGGCCACTGGCGCATTCCGAGGAACATTCGGCTTATGTCGTATGAATCCTTGGGACGCGTCAGTGCCGCGAACGAGCTCAGCATGTACCGCCCCGATGGGATTATATGCGACGAAGCTCACCGGTTGAAGAACCCCCGAGCCGCGTGCACTCGCCGCGTTATGCGGTACCTAAAAGAGTTTCCGGATACCAAGGTCATACAGATGTCCGGAACCTTGATGAAGCACTCTATCAAGGATTTCGCACCCTTGTGCGTCGCGGCGCTCAAAGAGTCCGCCCCCGTCCCGCACGAGTGGGGGGAGATTGAGGAGTGGTCTAACGCTCTCGACGAAAACGTCAACTGGATGAATAAGATTGACCCGGGACCCCTCGACCCGGACGGAACCGGGGACATCGAGAAAGCGCGTCTATGGTACCGGGATAGGCTGCTGGCGACCCCCGGTGTGGTCTCGACCCCCGGAGAGCAGGTTTCGTGTAGTCTTCTTATCCGGTCCGTTGAGTATAGTGTGAACCCTATTACCGAAAAGAACTTTACGCGGTTACGCAGTTCGTGGGAGAGACCCGATGGCTGGGCGTTTTCGATGGCGACAGAGGTTTATCGTTGTGCTCGTGAGCTTGCTTTGGGCTTACATTATCGCTGGCGCGTCGATCCACCCAAGCCATGGCTGGAAGCCAGACGAGAGTGGGCATCCTTCGTCCGCGAGCGCATCAAGGACACCATGCATTCCG
>CAZSAH010000068.1:0-5375 GCA_964605015.1 uncultured Alphaproteobacteria bacterium
GGCCGGGTGTGGAAGAGGCGTAAGTCTTGAAGCTAACCGGTACTAATCGCTCAATAGGCTTGATTCGCATTCAGTTGGTTATCAGGTTGAAATTTCAGTAAGTAAGTGTCTAATAATCGTATTCAGAAACAAATCGTATTCAGAGATTGAGGAGCTTTTGCTTGTCATTGGTATTCTTTTTCTCGTTGTCATCCTGTTTCTCATTGTCATCCCCGCGAAAGCGGGGATCCAGACAAATCTTGACAAACAGAATGTTGTAGAATGACGAAAGAGAAAAGCCGAAACAATCGCTTTTCAAAGCGCTGTCTGGATCCCCGCCTTCGCGGGGATGACAAGTGGGGGCGGGGATGACAACCGAGAATAAGGCAAAGAGTATATTTATCGTTTTTATGTCGAACTGACCTTAATCTCTCCTCTCTCTCAACGAACTATCTGAATACCTTAGCATCAAAAGACCCGGTAAGCTGGTGGGTATTGCGAGGATCCTACAGACGATCCCATCCCGAACTCGACCCTTAAACTCCTCTGCGCCAATGATACTTAGGCTTAAGCCTTGGAAAAGTAGGTCCCCGCCAGCTTCCCGCGCCTTTAAGATGCCGTCTTTCTCTTCCTCTGTTAACGTCAGTTCGACCTAAAAACGATATACGCATTGTATGCCGTATTCGGTTGTCATCCCCGCCCTCCCTTGTCATCCCCGACTTAGAAGTTCTTGATTTGCATAGCAAATCTTGAGAGCTTCTTGATCGGGGATCTTGACCGCAACGAACAAGATCCTCGGTTCAAGAAAAGTCATTGTTTTTCTTCGAAAAACAAGCCTTTTCTAGCCCGAGGATGACAAACAAAGGGGATGGTAATAGTGTAAATTCAAACAGTTAGCTAATTCTCGACGTCGAACTGAGGTTCTCTTAATGATATTTTAAGGGATATTCCTGTACCATGGTAAACTGTGTAGGACGAATCGAGGGATCCGCCCCGAGGTCGGCCCTGATTTTTTAATCTGAAACACAAAGGAAAGCCGCCATGGATACTAAAAAATATCTTCAAATTATAGCGTGCGTCGCATCGACGATGGGAATGTTCGGATTGAGTGAAGCTAGCCCAGTACAGGTCGGAGAAACTCTCGCGAAATGTATAGATGACGCCCATAAAAAGTTTGAGAAACGGCGAGATCATGACTGCATTGACTTTGCCCAAGACAACACTCGTCTGTATGACCTATGTATCAAGTGGGATCTTGGCGTGCTGCGGGAGGACATACGCATCTGCGAACACCACCACTCAGAAAACGTAGCACCCTAAACCGGCCTCTTTTGTCCCCGTCCCTTCTCATGCTGAACCTTTAGTTCCGGGCTTGACCCGGGATCATTTCAGCATCTCATGACAACGAGATCCTGAAATAAATTCAGGATGACAACATTGTGGTATGATAGAAAAAATCAAATAGTTACTGGTCTAGCCAGAGGACAGAATTCACCAAATGGCCAATCAGAAAAGTTGACTCTGAAAAAGAGCTATAATATACTAAATATAGAATGGCAAAGACTGTGAGGGGAGGTATGCTGTGTCCCTCGCCCTGGTGGTTTCCGTGTCTTGCCCTTACGCTTCTTCTGGAAAGCCTCTGGCATTCTCGTTCGGTGAGGGAGCTGCTTCCTCATCTTCTGAGGTAGAAACATCATTCAGCGTAGGAGCAAGGGGGGCTTGTTCTCTGGCATCCCCGTTCGATGAAGGAGCCGCTCCTTCATCGTCTGAGGAAGAGACGTCACTCAGCTCAGGAATCGGATCTCGCAAGCCCGCTTCAGACATTCCCTCAAGGCTAGCCATCTCAGCTTCTATTGTGACAGCGTTTTCAGGTCTTGTATCCCCAGGCGCTAAGATCAATGTTGCTAAATTGGTGTAAGTATTATGTATCTTGACTCTGTCACGTATGTCTGCGCTTCTGTCTCCTTCAAAGAGGGGATTGCCGCTTACATCCAACTCTGTGAGATTAAGCAAGCCTTTCAGTGTCCTCTTAAGTCCTTTCCAGGTGATTCCATTTCGGGGTAGGTTCAGCTTGGTGAGAGCGGTCAAATGAGTGAGTGGTTTGATGTTTCCATCGTTTAGAGGGTAACCCGGAGATTTATAGTTCATGGACAAATCCAGAGATGTGAGAGCGGTCAAATGAGCGGCTATGACAGCGACTTCCTCACCACCTAGGCCAGACTTTGCAAGCCCTAGCTCTCTAAGGTTGGTTAAAGACGTTAGAAAAGACACTCCGCTTTTTATCCGATGATTATTCATATTCAGCGATGTGAGAGCGGTCAAATGAGCTAGCGGAGCAACGCCTGCAGCATCTATTTCAGGATGGGTTGTCCGACCTAGAGCAGGGCGGCTTACATCCAACCATGTAAGGGTGGGCAAACTAGCCAATACAGCGACTGCTCCATTTCCTGTGGGAACCATGCGCAAATTCAGACGCCTGAGGGACAAGCCAGTGAGAGGATCAATTTCTGTTATGTCTAGATTATCACTTAGGTCCAAGTCTGTGAGAGCGGTCAAATGAGCTGCTATGGCAGCAACTCCTAGGTTTCCGACATTATTTCTGCTCACATCGAGTAATGTGAGATTGGGGAAAGCAACCACTATTTTGCGGATATCGTCATCGGTTATGCCAAGGGAGTGCAATGTCAACGAAATGAGGTACTGTGATCCATGATCAAGTAACTTCCCTAGCCTTGCGTGAACGCCTGGGTCTCGTGGATTTGGAAACACATACGGCGAGTAGCCACGTGCTCGTAGGGCTGCTGCTTTGGGATTGACTAGTTCTAAACTTGTTCGGGTAGTGTCATCCCCCTCATCCATACTGAACGCAGGGGTTCCAAAAAGAGCGACACAAGACAACAAAAGGGCAATACGATATTTCATGACAACATCCTCAAAACTTTTTTAACCTCTTGAGGAAGACTATGAGATTCATCTCACCCTGTCAACTTTCTAATCGCAATCTAATCGCGATATTTAGATGGACTCAGAACTCCTACCGCAACCCCCTGATAGCGTCTGAAATGCGGCGGCAGCCTTCTAGCAAAACGGGGGTTGTGGTTGCATAGGAAATGCGAAAATAAGGGGAAAGCCCAAAGGCCACCCCAGGCACGACGGCGACACCGGCGGTGTCTAAAAGATAGGCCGCAAGTTCTGTGTCGTTTGTCAGGTGTGTTCCTGAGGGGGTTATTTTCCCCATAAGACGCGCTCCAGAAGGGTAAAGGTAAAAGGCCCCTTGAGGGGTGAGGCAGGAAAGGCCGGGCGTGTCATTGAGGATCTGCAAGGCCTGATCGCGCCGTGCCGCAAATGTTTTCACCCATTCCTGCATGAACTCTTGCGGGCCTTCTAGGGCCGCTAAGGCGGCTTCTTGAGAGATGGAGCTTGGATTTGACGTCGACTGGGATTGCACCATGGTCATGGCTTTAATCAGGGCGTTTGGGCCTGCTCCATAGCCAATACGCCATCCGGTCATGGAATAGCTTTTGGAGACTCCATTCACTGTGAGGATTCTCTCTTTGAGGTCGGGGGCGACGTGCGCCAGAGTGACAAACTGAAAGCCGTCATAGACTAGGTGTTCGTAAATATCATCGCTTAAAACATGGACGTGTGGATGACGGCGCAGCACGGCAGCGAGCGCCTCCAGCTCTTGACGAGAATAAGCCATGCCCGTTGGGTTGCTTGGAGAATTTAAAACCAGCCACTTTGTTTTAGGTGTGATGGCCTTTTCTAACTCTTGTGGCGTCAATTTCAAATGGTTCTCTAAAGTGCAGGTCACAATGACAGGAACGCCTTCTGCAAGGACAGCCATGTCGGGGTAAGAAACCCAATAAGGGGCAGGAATAATGACTTCATCTCCGGGGTCAAGGGACGCTAAGAAGGCATTGAAAATCACTTGTTTTGCGCCGACGCCGACGATGATTTGCTCAGGAGTATAATCAATCCCATTGTCGCGCCTGAATTTTTCAACAATGGCTTTGCGCAAGGGGAGAATCCCTCCAACGCTTGTGTATTTTGTTTTGCCCTGTTCTAAAGCGCGGATGGCAGCATCCTTAATAAATTGAGGGGTATCAAAATCGGGTTCCCCTGTGCCAAAGTCGATCACATCATGGCCAAGGTCCTTTAATTCCTTCGCGCGTGCAGTCACAGCGAGGGTAGGGGAGGGCTTTATATAGGCCATGCGGCGGCTGATGAGGGGCATTGGATTTTTTCCTTGTATTGAACAATTATATACAGCAAACTGACGCTTATGAGCCTTCAAATCAAGCCCCAGTTTCTTGCCAAAGATGCTTTTTATAAAGCCTACCCTCAGCTATCCTATGGGATAGATGGAAAATGGTTTGTTGTGATGACAGATGACGGTCAGGTCTGTGGTCTTGCGTTGAGGTCTTTCCCTCATCCTGACTCCCTTTTGCGATGCTTTAAAAAACATAAGCTGATTGAAAGAGAGGTGCGTTTTCCTGAGGCGCCGACCTATCTTTTGGCCGGAACGCCTTTCCAGCAGCGTGTGTGGACGGCCCTTCTTGAAATTCCGCGGGGGGTGGTTTTGAGCTATCTTGAGCTAGCGCAGCGTCTTCACATGCCAAAAGCGGTGCGCGCCGTTGCAAACGCTGTAGGGGCGAACCCCGTGTCTCCCTTGATTCCCTGCCATCGTATAGTGGGAAGTGGGGGCCATATGGGGGGGTATCATTGGGGGCTGGAGGCAAAGACGATCCTTTTGCGGGAAGAGGGAATTGATCTTTCTTCTTTTAAGGGGCTTCCCATGGGGGAGAGATAGGAGTATAGAAAGAGCTCTGTTAAATGTGGAGATGATTAACATGCAACGTACTTTATCTATTCTTAAGCCGGACGTAACTCGCAGAAATATAACTGGGGCTGTGAATGAGAGGATAGAAAGCGCCGGGCTCCGAATTATTGCCCAAAAGCGCCTCCATCTGTCCCTTGAGCAAGCTCAAAAATTTTACGCCGTTCATCAAGAGCGTTCCTTTTTCAATGATCTTTGTACTTTTATGAGCTCAGGACCCGTTGTCGTTCAAGTCTTGCTTGGAGACAATGCTGTTGAACAGTATCGCAAGATCATGGGCGCGACAAACCCTGCGAATGCAGATGAAGGCACAATCCGCCGAGACTTTGCTGAATCGATCGAGGCAAACTCAGTCCATGGGTCGGATAGCCTTGAGAACGCTGCAATAGAAATTTCTTTCTTTTTCAGCGAGATGTGCATTGTTGGGTAGTACAGTAACCTCAGTTCAACGTCAAGAATTAGAGAACTGTTTGAATTTAAGAATTATCCCCGCATAATAATACTTGTCATCCCCGCGAAGGCGGGGATCCAGATAGCGCTTTGATTTTTCAATAAA
>CAZSAH010000069.1:0-5238 GCA_964605015.1 uncultured Alphaproteobacteria bacterium
GTCCTCCCCGCCCCCCACTTGTCATCCCCGCGAAGGCGGGGATCCAGATAAAATCTTTTAAAAACAACGCCTTCAAAAGACATCTGAGAAGGTAGAACAAGCGCTTTTTTAAAGCGCTATCTGGATCCCCGCTTTCGCGGGGATGACAATATTTTAAATTCAAATGGTTATCTAATTTTCGATTCTTTTTACATCGAACGGACATTAAATAAAAAAAAACCTTTAAATT
Source organism: uncultured Alphaproteobacteria bacterium (assembly GCA_964605015.1). GTDB lineage: Bacteria > Pseudomonadota > Alphaproteobacteria > UBA9655 > UBA9655 > UBA9655. Next base: position 230 of record CAZSAH010000069.1, read on the forward strand.
TCCCTAAAAAAGGAGTATATTAAAGATGTCAGGGTAACTTGACTATAGTGATAAACGTCTTTCAGAATAGGCGTTACGGACCCGGGGGCGGAACCCGGCACCTCCACCATTAAAGTTATGGGGGTGAATTAGGATCGACGTGCGTAGTAAAGGGTAGATTTTCACTCGGCATGGTACCACCGTTATCGGGCTAAACATAGTAGATGCAAAAAATGCAAATACATTTGATCGTATGGCTGCAAACTTAAATGCGAGCAACCACAACACCGGATCCGGCACTGCTGTTCAATTGGCTGCTTAATCCTGTTAACGATCGCGGTTCGAGGGGCACCGGGCAACAGAAGCCCCTCACTGGTTTTGGCAAAAGAAGGAAGAGACCATTGGACGGATTCAATTACGAAGAAATGGTTCAAGAAGGGTTGAGGAGCGTCGTTCGCGAAACTCTTGAAGCTACAGCTCTTGAAGGCCTTCCAGGGGCTCATCATTTTTATATTGCCTTTAAAACAGACTATCCTGGTGTTCAGCTTCCTGACTACTTGAGGGAGCGCCATCCGGAAGAAATGACAATCGTCATTCAGCATCAATATTGGGGCCTTGAGGTGGATGAGCATGGATTTTTCATCAGCCTTAGCTTTAGCGAATCGCAAGAACGCATCTATGTGCCCTTTCATTCTTTAATCAGCTTTATGGACCCTTACGCAAAGTTTGGTCTTCAGTTTGTCCCCCCTCCTGTGTTTGAAGTAGAAGAGGTGACCACGCCCCAGCTTCCCTCTTCTTTAGGTGAGTCAGGAAACATCGTGTCCTTGGATACATTCCGAAAGAAATAGGAATTCCTCAGCTCGTTCCTGTATCCTGCTTAAGAGAATCAAGCGTCACGTATGTCCTTAAAGACAAAAACCAGGCAAGGATCAACAGGATGGCGATGGAGCCTAAGGTGACCCAATCTCCCCATCGAGCATAAAAGGGAACAAGGCGTGTTGGAGACGGAAGCCACAGGTCAGACACGCCTTTTTCATTAAGCTTTAGGGGGCCCATCATGTGGCCATAGGCATCAAAAACAGCGGAAATTCCTGAGTTTGCAACGCGCACAAGGGGGATGCCTTCTTCAATCGCCCGAAAACGAGCCGTTTCAAGGTGTTGATAGGGACCCGATGTGTTCCCATACCACGCATCATTAGTTACATTAATGATCCAGCCGGGCCGCGGTTGGGCGGGATTCAGGATAGCGCGCGGAAAGATAACCTCGTAACACACAAGACCACTAAAGGCAGGAAAGCCTTCAGGAAGGGGCAGGGACGCAGACCCTGCGCCGGGGGTAAAATCCAGCGTTCCTGCTGTAATTTTCTTGATGGATCCTTTCCCAAACACCCCATCTAAAGCGGCCCTTAAAGGGAGGTATTCCCCGAAAGGCACAAGATGGGATTTATCATAATGAGCTACCACATCCCCCTTATCATTCAGAACAAAAAGGCTGTTCCATAGGTTAAGAAGTTTGACACCATCATCTGTGCGACGAAGACCACCCGTAAATAAAAGAGCCCCCTGTGGCAAGGTCTCTGCGATTAACAAGCGGCGAAAAAGGTCTTGTTCCAAGCAGAAAGGAACCGCGCTTTCTGGCCAAATAATGGCTTTGAGGGGGAGGCGAGAGGGACGGCGTGTCAACTCAAGCAGCGTCATAAAGTTGGCTTCTTTTTGGGCGGGGTCCCATTTTAAGGTTTGGGGGATACTTGGTTGCACAAGACGAATGGCAAGGGGAGAAGACGAGATGACGTCGGGCGTTTTTAAACGCTCCAGCCCCCACAGCCAGCAAAAACCCGCCACAAGATAAACACTAAGAGAAATCGTCCTTTCAAAGGGTCTTTTCCCGGCAATATAGATCAAAGAAATCGCCATCAGAAGGGTTAAAAAGCTTAATCCATAGACCCCCCCCAGAGAGGCCAATTGGCGCATCTCTGCACTAAAGGCCCATGCGTACCCTAAAAGATTCCAGGGAAACCCTGTAAAAAGATGGCCTCGTAGCCACTCCACCCCTACCCAAATGGCAGCAAAGGCAAAGGCTCTGCTGATTCCCCCATAGGGCCAGAGAGAGGTCAGAAGGAATGAGGCGCCTGTAAAGACGGCTAAAACGGCAGGAATCCCAAACAGAGCAAAGGGCATCATCCACCAAAAGCTTGCCAAATCTACCGTTAAAGCATACGTAATCCAATACAATCCGGCTGTGAAATGACCAAACCCGAAAAACCACCCTAGCCAAAAGATTTTGAAAAAAGACGCCCCCTCTTCGATGTTTCTTTCAAGGAAAAACCAAATACCGCTCAATGCCAGAAGAAGGGCTGGGAGCAAAAAAACAGGCGCAAACCCAAGCGCTCCCATGGCCCCCAAAAGGAAAGCCACCCCACGCTGAGGCCAGGCCTTAAGGGTGACAGATTCCATCAAGGAAAGGATGTTTTCTTTGAAAGCATGCACGGAGCGGATCCTTTGATTTTCCGTCCGAATTTAGTCCTGATTTGAGAACAAGTCCATTAAAAGATTGTTGCTGTGCTGGTGAAACATGTTTGATAAAGAAACGTATGCGACCTTAATTTTCAAGCGCATTTTTTAACCAAGATGGAAATTCTTTCTTAATTGATATTTCCTGGGCATTCTTTTCAAGAACCTGTTGATAGGTATGGGAATTATCAAGAATAATCATATATTCAGAAAGATCTAAAAGCTGAGAGATATGTTGATAGCTGCGTTGATATCTTCGCAGAATATCCTTCAGAGGAACATCATGACCTCCCCCTAATTTTCTTTCTTCAACACGACTAATACACACATCTTCTCCTTCAACGCCTATAAAAACAGCTCCAATTTTCCAGAAATCTTGTTTTAAGGTTTTAGCGAGGCGAAAATATTGCGAACCAGATAAAGTTGTTTCAACGGCAAAACTTTGTCGCTCAGAAACAAGCTTTTTAATTTTATGAAAAATTCTCTTTCCGGAAGCTACAAGAGAAAGAGGGGTGGGTGTGTAAGGTTCGATAAAGTGATCCGGATTTAAAACGGGAATAGTGCCCAAAATTTGAGCACTCTCTTCTGATGTAGCCCACGTTGACTTTCCGACACCATTTGGCCCTGCAATTATCCAGAACCAAGGAAGGTGCTTTTCAGAGCTTTCGAATTGTTTGAATGCCATCTGCAGACGCTTCAACCACAAGCCGCGTCCCGTCAGGCAGCTCTTTGATCAGCGTTCCCTTTTCTTTATAATATATGGGGTTCCCTAAGGCTTTATGTCTTGCAATAGCTTCCAGCGCTGCTTTTTGGCCGATTTGAACAATCCTTTGACCAAAAGGGCTTAAAGGGTGCTGCTTTGTGAAATGTGCCACAGTAAAGCGGCCTATTTTATTTAACATAGAAAACTCCTTTGAATTCCATTCTACCCCGTAAAATCATAAAAAACCAATAAAAAAGTATTTTTTGAAATGGCCAACCGGAAAAATTGATTCTGAGGAAAATTTGCTATAAACTATAAATATAAAATCGGCAAAGTGTGCAAGGAGACACCGAGATTTCCCTCTACGCGGGAATGACAAGTGGGGGAAATACAATAAGATGTTAACAAAAAAGGAAACCCACTATGAAAATCAAATTCTTCCGGACAGCAACTATAATTTTAACGTCAATCGGGATATGGGCTGGATCTAACAGCGCAACGTATTCTCTGGAAGATGATGTCGAATTAAATGCCCCCACAGGAAGAGGCGCTCGTCGCCTACGCACGGATGAGGAGACAGCGCCCTTAAGACCTACCACCCAGTCAAATGCTGTACGCGAAAGATGTCAAGAGGGGGCCCTCGCCTGCGCGGGGGTAACCCTCGTGTGCGGAGTGTTTTGTATAATGATAGTGGCGGCGCTGAAGTGCGCGATCGAGGGAACTTGCGAACCGAGTTGGGGTTAGATGAAGCCCCACAACCACGAAGTGATAACAGGATGTTGGGCATGAACGTATGGTGAAGCAGGGAAAATTATCGTGAAAAAAGCAGTCCTCTTATTTTTTCTTCTCTGTACGCATTCCGCACAGGCACGGATTGAGCTGGTTCTCCCCGGGGATAAACCGCATCCTTATCTTGTGGAGCTCTTTACAGTGCTTGGCTTACAGCATGAGGGAACGGCCTCTCATATGAGCCAGGTGGCATCTGAAAATTTGAGGCGCAAGGGAACACAAGAGCGCTGGGAAATGCAGGAGATTTACCAAGAAAAGCGCGATCAACTGATGCCAATCCTAGAAAAACTAGGGGTGCTCTATGAGGTTCACCCTTCGTTGTCGTATTATGATTATATCCTTATCCATGGAGCCTTGGTCCCTCGCATGAGAGATCGATTAAGGTTTTTGGATGAGTTGTGGGGAAAAGGGCTGCGCGCGAAGAAAATCGTTTTTCTGACAAGCGAACGACCGCTTCACCAGGATTTAGAAAACAACGACGTCTTATTTAATAAGGACCACTCATCTGTCCTTTTTAGAGAAGACTGGGTGCAGTATCCTTTATCCCCTCAAACAGAAGCGGATGGGGCAAAACTTGCCTGGGATCAAGTCATTACTCACCCAAGCCTGCGGTTTAAAAAAGTCCATTATGTTGTTGTGCCTATGATAGAAAACAAAGAAACGGGGGCCTTAAGGCGCGCCCACACGGGGGATACGGTGGAGGCTTGGCTAGACACAGATCCTAAAATAGGGAAGTACCTGGCCATCTCAAACAATCCTTATATTTCTTATCAAGACCAAATTATGCGGAATATATTGAGGAAAAAAGGATACTTAGAGCAGGGCGCTACCTTAGAAACAGTCGGCCCCTCAGCGGATATATCCATCCCCCTTGCGGTGCATTTAGACGCCGTCAGTCAGTGGCTGTATCGGGAAGTTGACGCTTTCTTTTGACCCTTCATATCCTTGGTTGTCATCCCCATTCTTTGTCATCCCCGCCCCCTCTTGTCATCCCCGCGAAGGCGGGGATCCAGATAAAACCTTTTAA
>CAZSAH010000070.1:0-5111 GCA_964605015.1 uncultured Alphaproteobacteria bacterium
GAAATCCTAATGTTTTCTAACGAAAACAAAGGATTTCTAGCCCGGGGATGACAAGAGTGGGGGAGGGGGGATGGCAAGGGTGAGATGACAAGGAGAGGAAAATTGTTAAGTGCTGGCGGGTTATGCAATTTATCTCTTGCGGGCGACCGTGGAAAGTGATTTTATGGGTTTTTAAGGGAAGAGGCTCTCCCCTTGTGTTTTTAATAATAAATTTTATGGAGCATACCATGTTTAAATATATAGTCTATTTTACTCTTTTGTTGGCTAATATTTCTCCGACTTTTGCAATGAATGATGCAATGGATCCTGCGAGGGAAGAGGGAGATGGCCCAAAAATCACAGTCCATTTCACCAATACGATTCCAAACGCAGGAGATAATCCGCAACGTTATTTTGTTCAGCATTCTAATTCTAAAGATTTCTCGTTTGCTACAGATTTAAGGGTGTCGGCCACTCTTTGCTATAAAGATGAGACAGCTGACGTGCAAACTCAGCGTGTGGAGCCAGTTCTCCTGAATGCTCCCGGCACTAGGCAAACATTTACGTTTCCGCTTGGTGGAAAGTCGCCAGAAAGGGTGGGGCTCATGGTTTTCGGAAAAGGTTATAGGTCGACTAAGCCGCCCGGAGGTAGTGATTATGCCCATGTAGTGATTGCTGCATGGCATTCATTGCTCCCAGAGGAGGCGGTTTGGCTTTGTGGTGACAAAAAAGACACTTTGTACGCTTATCTCGAGCCAGAATATACTCAGAGGTCTAAGAGAGACCCTTCCGTAGAAATTTGTTTTGGCCTCGGCCGCAAGTAATATCACAGCAAGAGAGGAGCATAGCCTCCTCTCTTTTTTTCGTTTAATTTAGCTTGCAAAAGCATAAGGAAGCATGGCAAAACCTCACATTCTCCTGGTTGATGACGATGAGCGATTGCGCGATCTTTTGTGCAAATTCCTTGTGGAGAATGGGTTTTTTGTCTCCACGGCTCAAGACGCCTCCCAGGCCAGGAAGCTTATGGAGCTTTTCATCTTTGATCTGATGATCTTGGATGTGATGATGCCGGAGGAAGATGGGTTTTCGCTCGCAGAGTTTATTCGCAAAGGACCCATCCGCCTCAAGGATGTGCCGATCCTTTTTCTTACAGCGATGGGGGAAACAGAGGATAGAATCACAGGCCTGACGCGAGGGGCGGATGATTATCTTTCTAAGCCTTTTGACCCGCGCGAGCTTTTGCTGCGCCTGCAAGCTATTTTGCGGCGTAATTCGTCGTCCAAAGGGTCTTCAGCGCTGCTCATGGGTGAGGTAACCTATGATCTGCAATTCAATCGCTTAATGCGGGGCAGCGCGCCTATTTCTTTAACAACGGTCGAAAGCAATCTTTTAAAGATTTTTGCGCGCCATCGGGGAAAGCCATTGAGCCGAGAAGATCTTGTGACCGAATATGAGGGAGATCTAAATCCCCGGACCGTTGATGTGCAAATCACGCGGTTGAGGCGAAAAATTGAGGAGGATCCCAAAATTCCACGCTATCTTCAAACCATACGGGGGAAGGGATATGTTCTCATTCCAGACGCATGACATATTTTTTTAGACACCCCTTTAAGGCATTGAAATCCTATCTGCCCCAAAGCATGTTTGGGCGATCGATTCTGATCTTGGTGCTTCCCCTTGTCCTTATAGAAACAGTGGCGGCTTATGTTTTCCTGGATTCTCACTGGGAAAGAGTCGCCAAAATGCTTGCCAGAAATATTGCAGGGGAAGTGGCAACAGTCATAGAACTTTACAAACAAGACCCGGATCAAGAAGCTTTTTACAAGTCCTTGGCAGGAAACCACCTTAAATTGCGGATGGATTTTGTTGCCCATAAAACGATTGATTTTGCCACGCCTGAAGACTTGCAAGAGACTCCCCTTGATTGGGCCCTGAAAAGTCAAATTTTTGCTCCCTATGCCTTTGCTATCAAAAATCAGGAAATTCTTATTGAGGTAGAAGGGGAGGGGGGAGTCTTCAAATTCCTGACCCCCCTTAACCGCTTGTGTAGCAAAAGTTTTTTTCTTTTTATCATGTGGGTGTCGATTACGTCTGTTATCTTTCTTGTCATTGCGATTGTCTTTATCCGCAATCAAGTCAAACCCTTGCGGCGATTGGCTATTGCAGCGGATAGATTTGGAAAAGGACGCTCTTTCCCCGCTTTCAAGCCTGAGGGGGCCATTGAGATTCGAAAAGTAACGCATGCTTTTATGACCATGAAAGAGCGCCTTCAGCGGCAGCTCACCCAAAAAGCCGACATGCTTGCAGGTGTTTCTCATGACTTAAGAACGCCCTTGACCCGTATGCGCCTTCAACTGGCTATGATGCCACCCTCTTCGGAAGTTGATGGTCTGCAAAATGACATTGACGAGATGAACAAGATGTTAGAGGGGTACTTGACCTTTGCAAGGGGAGAGGGCCTTGAAGAAGCGCAAGAGACCGTTATGACTGACTTCCTGCAAGATGCCATTGCAGGGCGTGCAGATCTTCAAACTGTTGTCCATTACACGCCTCAACCTCTTCCTGATGCGTACATTAAGCCGCAAGCCTTAAAACGCTGTATTGTGAATCTGATTAATAATGCGGCCCGCTATGGTCATGAAGTTTGGGTCACGGCTTTCACAGACAAAGACCATCTTATCATTTCCATAGAGGATGATGGCCCTGGAATTCCAGAAGATAAGGGTGAAGAGGTTTTTAAGCCATTCTTTCGGTTGGATGCGTCTCGCAATAGTGCAACGGGCGGGGTTGGCTTAGGACTGACAATTGCACGGGATATTGCGCACGCCCACGGCGGGGACATCATTCTGTCTTCCTCCCCAGATCAGGGGGGGCTTAAGGCTTCCCTTGTCTTGCCGTATTAAAAATTCGCTTGACTTCAGGTTAATTTCCTTTTTAAAATAACATTTCAAGTCATCGGATAACTAAATGGAGGAGACAATGATGAAAAATAACAATCACACTTCTTATTCTGTGTCTCCTTGTTGGCGTTGGGAATCTGCGTATTTTTTACCTTTTTCCCATCACCTTTTACCATTGAGAGAAAACCATGACACATTTAAAACATTTTCAAAAAACCATTAGGACCCTCAGCTTCCTCGTTGCCCTTTTTGGTTCTTTTTCCGTATATGCCCACAAAACAATTGGAATCACTCAAATTGTTGACCATCCGTCCTTAAATGCCATTCGAGAAGGTATCATAGAAGAACTTGCGTCAGCAGGCTTTGTGGAGGGAGAGACGGTCACAGTTGTGTTTGAAAACGCTAACGGAAATCCAACAACAGCCGCGCAAATTGCTCAAAAATTTGCAGGCATGACCTTTGATGTGATTGTCCCCATCACAACGCCTTCTGCGCAAGCTATTGTTCAGCAAATCAAGACAACACCAATTGTATTTGCCGCCATCAGCGATCCCCTGGCTGCAAAGGTTGTCTCGTCCCTTGATCACCCCACAGGAAACGTGACGGGGGTTGCAGATATTCCCCCTGTGGAAGAACAACTAAACTTTATTCAGGGGTGCCTTCCAAATCTTAAAACCCTTGGGGTTGTCTACAGTCCTGGGGAAGTGCATAATGTAACGTTCTTGGAAAAACTGAAGCCCTTGGCTCAGAAGAAACAGATCAAAATTATCACGGCAGCGGCTCCGAAATCGTCGGATGTTCAGACTGCGGCCAAAGGTCTTGTGAATCGCGTAGATGCTATCTTTGTGGGCGTTGACAATACGGTTGTCTCAGGCCTTGAAGCCTTGGTCAAAGTGTGTTTGGATGCGGATAAACCCTTGTTTGTAAGTGATCCTGAATCCGTTGAGCGAGGGGCGCTTGCCGCCTATGCTTATGATCAGCGGCAATTGGGTCGGCAAGTAGGGGCCATGGTGGTTCAGATTTTGAAGGGGAAAAAACCTTCACAAATGCCTGTTGAGACGCCAACGGGGCTTAAACTCTATATCAATCCTCAGACGGCTGAAAAATTAAAAGTGACCTGTTCCACGGCAACCCCTTTTGAAAAGGAATAACAAAATGCGCATTTTTATGGGAGTATTTTTTGCGGGACTCATGGCTTGGGGAGGAGCGCAAGCGCAGACAAAAGTGCATGTAGCTGTTGGGCAAATTGTTGAACATCACGCTCTGGATACCTTGCGGACAAGCTTAAAGAAAGGCCTTGAAAGCCAAGGCTTTGTTGAGGGAAAAAACTTAACATGGACCTATGAGAACGCCCAAGGAAACCCAACAACAGCGGTGCAAATTGGCAAAAAACTTGCAGGCCTTCAGCCGTCTGTGATTGTGACCCTTTCAACGCCCATGACCCAAGCTGTGGCCACTGCCACAAGCACCATTCCTATTATTTTTGCGGCCGTTACTGATCCAGCGGCCGCAAAGCTAACGGGACATGCCAACATCACAGGCCTCACAGATCTTGTGCCCCCTGACAAACAACTGGACCTTATCCAAGAGATCCTGCCCGAGCTAAAAGCCATTGGGGTTATTTATAATTCAGGGGAAGCCAACTCTCAAAAACAAGTTGAGGCCATTAAAGCCCTTTGCGCGCAGAAGGGAATAAAAGTTGTGGAAGTCACGGTCTCTAAAAGCACGGATGTGGCAAGTGCGGTGAAAACCCTTGCGGGACGGGTGGATGCCATTTTACTTCCCACAGACAACACCGTGATTTCAGCGTTGGAAGCGATCATTAAGGTGGGGATAGACCACAAAATCCCTGTTTTTGGAAGTGACGTGGATATTGTTCGGCGCGGAGCTGTGGCTGCTTATGGTGTTGATTGGCGCGAATCAGGCCTGACGCTGGCGAAGATGGTTGCAACCCTTCTGAAAGGTAAGCCAATTGATGCGATTCCTATCCAAAACCCTGCCAAACTTATGCTCCATGTCAATCCAGAGGCTGCCAAAAAAATGGGCGTTTCTATTCCAGAGGGCCTTCAAAAGAAAGCGGATAAGGTGGTGTGAGTCTTTTTTGGGGGAGCCTCTTTAAGGTGGTGTAAGTCTTTTTTGGAACTCTCCCACTTTTGTCATCTTCCCATTCCTTGTCATCCCCGCCCCCACTTGTCATCCCCGCGAAGGCGGGGATCCAGATAGCGCTTTGAT
>CAZSAH010000071.1:0-5030 GCA_964605015.1 uncultured Alphaproteobacteria bacterium
TCTGTTTTTAAAAGGTTTTATCTGGATCCCCGCCTTCGCGGGGATGACAAGTGGGGGGTGACAGTGGAGGAAATGCAATAAGGTGACTTCAGGTCATCTGAGTATAACAGCTCCTCCCTCCAAATCCAATCGCTCGGTCAATACCTGCCAAGTCTTTGAGGACGAAAAGCGTTTTAAAGTTTGCCATACAAAACAATGATTCCACAGCATGGCGTTGCCCGTAGCCAATCTCAAGGATAGCAAGCCCCTGGGGAGACAGAAGGCGTTTGATCTCTGGAACAAGAGCTTGGTAGCAGTCAAGGCCCTCTTCGCCCGCAAAAAGGGCCAGGGAGGGGTCAAAGTTCACAACCCCTTTCTCAAGGGTTTCTTTGTCTTTGAGCGGGATATAGGGAGGATTGCTCACAATAATATCAAAGGGGCCGTCGAGACCGTCTCCCCAATGTCCTTGGGAAAAGAGAGCCCGGGACGCAACCCCATTCGCACCTGCATTCAAACGCGCCATTTCCAACGCGTCGTCACTCAGATCGACGCCTCTGCCGCGCGCGTTCTTAAGCTCATGCAGCAAGGCGATCAGAAGGCACCCTGACCCTGTGCCAAGGTCGAGAAGACGCCATGGGTCGAGGGTTTTTTCTCCAACCCACGTCAAAACACCCTCTACCAAGAGTTCCGTTTCAGGGCGCGGATCAAGGGTGTGGGCGTTTAACTGAAAGGGAAGGCTCCAGAACTCTCGGACCCCCTTCAGGCGAGACAGGGGCTCCCCTTGAAGGCGGCGGGCCAGCCATTCGTGAATTTTCGCCTCTTCTTGAGGAGAGGGGAGGGCGGCGGGAGAGAGGGTAACAAAAGAGGCCTCGCGTCCTAAAGCCCCTGCGAGAAGCCATTTGGCCTCTTGGCGGGCATTTTCAACCCCCCCCTTCGAGAGGGCGTTTTCCAGAAAGCGATGCCATTCCCCGAGGGTCATCTTTCACCCCTCTGTCTTATAGGGAAAATGGCATTCTCCTCGCACAGGGCAGGTGGGGCAAAGAGGCTTGCGCGCCTTGCAAATATAGCGCCCATGGAGCACAAGCCAATGGTGAGCCTTTAAAAGCCATTTGGCGGGAATGCGTTTCATCAGCTCTTTTTCCACCTCAAGGGGTGTTTTTCCCTGGGCAAGGCCTGTGCGGTTAGAGACGCGAAAAATGTGGGTATCCACCGCAATGACGGGCTGCTGAAAGGCTGCATTTAAGACCACATTAGCTGTTTTGCGCCCCACACCGGGCAAAGATTCAAGAGCGTCTCGGTGATCGGGGACCTGGCCCCCAAAATGATCCACAAGCCTGTGACATAGGGCCATAATGTTTCGCGCTTTTGCATTATAGAGGCCGATCGTGTTGATGTAGGTTTTGAGGCCGTCTTCTCCAAGATCAAGGATTTTTTGAGGGGTATCTGCCACCTTAAAAAGCGCGTGTGTTGCCTTGTTTACCCCCTTATCTGTGGCTTGAGCGGAGAGAACCACGGCGATTAGAAGGGTGAAATGATTCGTTGAATACAATTCCCCTTGGGGAGCGGGGTTCAGAGAAGAGAGATGCTCAAAAAACAACTCAATTTCTGGGGGAGAGAGGGGAGACGCCGTTTTCATCTCCCTCAAAGTCCCACCACATCATCCATGGAATATAGCCCCGGGGCCTTCCCAAAAAGCCAACGGGCGGCTCTGATGGCTCCTTGAGCAAAAAGAGCGGGATCAAGGGTGCGATGTTCAATCCGAAGCATATCTTTCTCCCCTGCGAAAATTGTTGTATGGTCCCCCGCAATGTTCCCTCCGCGCAAGGCGGCGCATTCAATTGTACCCTTGGACCGTGGGGAGCGGGGAGGGGAGGGGAGCGCATTCTCTTCCAAATGAGCAACAGTTTTCAAGGCCTGGACGATGGAGAGGGTGGTTCCAGAAGGTGCATCAACTTTGTGACGATGATGCATGTCTAAAAGGCTCACATCATAAGAAGGCCCCAGAACCTCAGCGGCTATAACAGAAAGCTTTCGCAGCAGGGCAATGCCAAGGCTTGTATTGGGCGCCATAATCAGAGGAATTTTTTGAGAGGCGATCTCGAGGGCTATTTTCTGATGATCATTGAAGCCCGTCGTGCACACAACAAAGGGTTTGGTAATGCCGTGAAGGTGACGCTCAATGGCGTCTGGCGGGCTAAACCCGATGATCACCTCAGCCTCTTGAAACGCCTGGTGAGGACTATCCGTAATGGGCAGATTGAAGGGATCCTCCCCAATCAAGGTCCCCACATCTTTGCCCACAAAAGGATTGCCGGGGCGCGCAAGGGCCCCGACCACCTCAACGTCGGGGCTTTGACTAGCTTCTTTAAGAACCATCTGACCCATTCGGCCTGTGCAACCCGTAATGGCAAGCTTGAGGATGTGTTTTTGTGCCATTTCATTCCTATTTTTCTCAATAAGGATAGCCGATCAATGACAAGCGCCCTACAGACTTAGCCATCCTATATTTAGTGTATAATACCTCTCTTCCAGGGTCAAACTTTCCGGTTGGCCATTTGGGAAATATTGTTATATATATACAAATGAATTGAGAATGCCTTATTCTCGGTTGTCATCCCCGCGAAAGCGGGGATCCAGGAAAAAAACCTTGACTCCAACTGGATCCCCGCCTACGCGGGGATGACAAGTGGGGGTGGGGATGACAACAAGGGAATAGAGATAAGGTGCTTTCGCTTCATTTGAGTATGGGTGAACAGAAAAGATCTACCTCTTACAAGAGAGCGTAATGGTTAAGGAGATGTGGTATGCCAAAAATGACATTTATTAAGCCAGATGGCGACGCCGTTGAGGTTGACGCGCCCAATGGTCTTTCCATCTTAGAAATTGCCCACCAAAACAGTGAAAAGATTTTTCTGGAAGGAGCCTGTGAAGGCTCCCTCGCGTGTTCCACATGCCATGTGGTGGTTGATCCTGAGTGGTACGAGCTCTTAGCGACCGCAACTGAGGACGAGGAAGATATGCTCGACCTGGCCTTTGGATTGACCCAAACCTCTCGCCTGGGGTGCCAACTCATTATGCGCCCCGAACTTGATGGCCTTGTGGTGCGCCTTCCCTCTGCCACGCGTAATATGCAGGTGTAAGATGAAACGGGTTGTGATTCTTTTTTGTCTGGGCGTTCTTGCGCCCTTAAAGGCCGAGGGCAAGTCTATTCATGAAGCCTGCAAGCACCACAAGGTAGGAACCCTTGAGTTTGAAACGTGTCGCGAGCGTGTAGTGGCAGAAAATGAAAAACAGGCCCTTAAAGAAAAGGAGTCTGATCAGCCTCCACGGTTTGTTGGATGGTGGGATGATATTAAAGACAAAGATCGACACGCTCCCCATGAGACACCTTGGGAAGGAAAAGGCATGGGGAGTCAGAATACCATCCGCTATGGGTATAGGCACCATACGCATAGGGAAGTGCATAGACACTAAATACGCATAGCCTAGTACGCCCCAAGCCGTAGAAGCAAGGTATAAACATTGGTGGTAAGCCCGCTGTGACCCCATATGCGCTGCCATCCAGCTGTCAGCGTGACATCATTGCTAAAATAAAACCTAAATCCTGATCCAGCTGTATATCCTTGCCTATCTCGGTTGAATATTGGCCCATTTGTAAACGTGATAGGAGTTAAGTAAAAGTTATAATCTATCCCCCCCTGTACGTAAGGAGCGATTGAGGTGAGAACGGAACTAACGTCAGTAAAAAAATAAGAAACATCTAAAAAGCTGAATCCATAATGACGGGTCAGGGTTGTTCTGGGAACACTATTATTGTTTGATTCACGGTAGGGTTCTGTTGCGGCATATTCATACCCATATCCGAGTTGAAGAGAGGTTTGAATTTTATTACAAAGCACGTAGGCAAAATTTAAAGAAGGATAAACGGCCCAAAGAGATCCTTTGGGTGTTGAAAAAATAGGGGTAGGATTTCGAAAATTAAATCTTTTGATTTTTGTGGATATATAGCTATAGCCCGTCACAACATTTAAAAAAACGTTTGGGGAAAAATCATACATAAAATAAGGGTAAATATTATCCGTATCTGGCTGTAGCGTCGCGCTTCCAAGGGGTGTTAGGGAATTAACGTGACGTCGAATATAATAAATACCTAATTTTAGGTCAGGCATTACTTTGTAATCAAGACCAAATGTTCCTGAATATTGTGTCCCTTTGAGCCGGGAAAGAAAATAGCCATCTTTAAACGTATACGTGTTTGTGCTGGCCCAAGCATATAACTTGTTCTTAACCGGAGCCTTTTGGTCCTTGCCCTTTTCCGTTTCCTTTTCTGTCTTTAAGTTTTCAGTGCTGGATAAGGGAACGATAGTCGATTGAAACTGGCCCCAGCTAGGGAAAGGAAGGGAGATCAAAAAGGCGAGAGAAATGACAAACCTTAAGGGCTTTTGAGCATACAAAAAAATGGCTTTTAATAACATGGATAGGTCCAACGGTTTATATATGTTTTTTCTTATTTTAGAGGCTTTTCCTAAAAGACTGGCCCCTTATATCATGAGGAAGCTTACAACTCAAGCAAGGGAAGACACACACAAGAATTTTGAAAAATTAACTATTTGTTAACTAATATTATTATATAATGAATAATAAAGAGATAATTCTTTATTTAAGCAAGTTTAATGGAGATGTAATCATGAAGTATTTAACCCTAACATTGCTCGTCTTGGGTGTGATTGCAAGCGCAGAGATGGCAGTTGCTCAGCAGCGTATTATTACCTTGCCAGAGCAGGCCTGGGGCAATGCTCCTTTTAATTCCATAGCAGTACCACCTGATAATGGTGGCGGTCATGGCACAAGTCCTTAACACCTGGATAGGTGTAGGTAGCTAGCGAGACGAGCTCATGCTCATCGTGAAGAAATGTTCCCATAGGCCTTAAAGCCTATGGGGACATTTTTTGTGTATACTTAGGTGCGTTGAAAGTACCTTAACTTGTCATCCTGAACTTGTTTCAGGATCTCGTTGTCGCTGGGATGCTGAAATAAATTCAGCATGACAC
>CAZSAH010000072.1:0-4472 GCA_964605015.1 uncultured Alphaproteobacteria bacterium
GCCTTTAAAATAGACGCAAAGTCGTGTAGTTTGTCGTTAGACATGGGCAATCTCCGGTTTAGATTGTTTGTGTTTAGCAACGTGCAGGTTCGTACCCTGTACGTTGCGCTCAGTATGTCATAGTTTTTGATGACGTCAACTCTTTTTTTTATTTTTTATAATTTATTTTGAGGATCTATTTTCTCTCAAATTCAACCCACAGGAACGGTAAGCCATGTCCTATCATCTTCAGACGCGCAAGACCCTTAAGGTAGAGGAGGGAGAGTATACCTATTATTCTCTTGAAGAAGCCTCAAAGTTTTTCGGAGATATTTCCCATCTTCCCTATTCTTTGAAGATCCTTTTAGAAAATATGCTCCGCCTTCAGGATGAGCGGATCGTGAAAGCCAAAGACATTGAAGCCCTGGCCGGGTGGGGAAAGACGCGCACCTCTGATCATGAGATTTCCTTTATGCCTGCCCGTGTTTTGATGCAAGATTTTACAGGGGTTCCGTCTGTTGTCGATTTAGCCGCCATGCGGACAGCGATTTTTGCGCAAGGGGGAGATCCTTCTTTGGTCAATCCATCTGTGCCCGTAGACCTTATTGTGGACCATTCGGTGACCGTTGATCGGTTTGCGCGCCCGGACGCTTATAAATTCAATGTTGAGCGAGAGGTGGAGCGCAATTACGAACGCTATGCCTTTTTAAAGTGGGGCCAGAAGGCGTTCCGTAATTTTCGAGTGGTGCCTCCAGGCACAGGGATTTGCCACCAGGTTAACCTTGAATATCTGGCGCAAGTGGTGTGGTCAGCTTCCCGAGAGGGGCGTCTTGAAGCCTATCCTGACACCCTTGTGGGGCTTGATAGCCACACCCCCATGGTCAATGGGTTGGGCGTCCTTGCGTGGGGTGTGGGGGGCATTGAGGCAGAAGCGGCCATGCTCGGTCAGCCCTTTTCCATGGCGATTCCCGATGTCATTGGCGTTCGTCTTGAGGGAAAGCTTACCGAAGGAACAACGGCCACTGATCTTGTCCTGACGATCACCCAACTGTTGCGCGAAAAAGGGGTTGTGGGGAAATTTGTTGAATTTTACGGCCCCGGCCTTGCTCATTTGACTATTGAAGATCGGGCGACGATTGGGAACATGGCCCCAGAGTACGGGGCCACCTGTGGGATTTTCCCAATTGATAAGGAAACCTTGTCATACTTGCGATTTACAGGGCGCGATCCTCATCGCATTAAGCTTGTAGAAGCCTATGCAAAAGAACAAGGGCTATGGCGGGGGAAAGATCCCGTGTTTACGGAAACCCTCACCTTAAATTTAGAGGATGTAGAGGCGAGTCTTGCTGGCCCTAAACGCCCCCAGGATCGGCACCTTTTGAAAAATGTGGCGGCCTCTTCTCAGGCTCTTCTTGTCTCTGAAGGAAAAGAAAACACACGGGTTCCCGTTGACGGGAAGGACTATACCTTAGGTCATGGGGACTTAGTGATTGCAGCGATTACGAGTTGCACCAACACCTCAAATCCTCAGGTCATGATTGCGGCTGGGCTTTTGGCCCGCAAAGCTCTTCAAAAGGGCTTGAAATGCAAGCCATGGGTTAAGACGTCTCTTGCCCCTGGCAGTCAAGTCGTGAGCGATTATTACGAAAAGGCCGGTCTTCAAAAAGACTTGGATGCGTTGGGGTTTTACTTGGTGGGGTATGGGTGCACGACGTGCATTGGAAATTCTGGGCCCCTTCCTGAGCCTATTGCAAAAACCATAGATACTCACGATCTCACCGTGGCAGCGATTCTATCCGGGAACCGGAATTTTGAGGGACGGATTCACCCTCAAGTTCAGCAGTCCTATTTGGCGTCTCCTCCTCTTGTGGTGGCCTATGCCCTTGCAGGGTCTATTTTGGTTGATTTGACCAAAGATCCTTTGGGGAAAGACGAGAAGGGAAACCCTGTCTATCTGCGTGATATTTGGCCATCCAACAAAGAGATTCAAGCGGTCATTGAGGCCTCTTTAACTCCAGAGATGTTTACGAAACGCTATGCCAACGTCTTTGAGGGCGATGAAGAATGGGCGAAAATGCCAATTGATGGGGGGCTCATTTATGATTGGCCAGAGGCCAGCACCTATGTGAAGTGTCCTCCTTTTTTCGAAAAAGCGGCTGCTTTTGAAACCAGCATAAAGGGCGCGCGGCCCCTTGCCATTTTGGGTAACAGCATTACAACAGATCATATCTCACCAGCGGGCAGTATTAAGAAGGATAGCCCTGCGGGCCTCTATCTTTTAAGCCATCATATTGAAGAGGCGGCGTTTAACTCATACGGATCCCGTCGCGGAAATCATGAGGTCATGATGCGGGGGACCTTTGCCAACATTCGCCTGCAGAACGAGATGACCCCAGGTCTTACAGGCGGGGTCACCCGCCTTATGCCGGGGGGAGAGATCCTTCCCATTTTTGACGCGGCCATGCGCTATCAAGAGACCAACACCCCTTTGGTTGTCATTGCCGGGAAAGAGTATGGGTCGGGGTCTTCTCGAGATTGGGCCGCCAAGGGTCCTCGTCTTTTGGGGGTTAGGGCTGTGATTGCGGAAAGCTTTGAACGCATTCACCGGAGCAATCTGGTGGGCATGGGGATTTTACCCCTTGTGTTTGTAGAAGGACAGACGCGTCACTCTCTCAATTTAGATGGCTCGGAGCTCTTTGATATTGAGCTGGAGCAAGACATTCGCCCCAAAATGCGGGTCAAAATGCGCATTCGTCGCCCCGATGGTCGAGAAGAAACCATCCCCCTTCTCTGTCGCATTGATACGGAGAATGAGGTGGACTACTACAAGCAGGGGGGAATTCTCCATTTTGTCACCCAACAGTTGATCAATAAGGACTAATGTTTAATGAGCCTCTCAGAAGCATTCTGCCGCAAATACGGCTTAACCATTGCGATTGTGGGGCGTCCAAACGTGGGGAAGTCCACGCTTTTTAATCGCCTTTGCGGCAAACGCCTCGCCATTGTCCACGATCTTCCCGGCGTCACCCGCGATCGCAAGGAAGCCTTTGGGCAGTTGGGGGATATTCCCCTGAAACTCATTGATACAGCAGGACTTGAGGACGACAGTGACGATCCCTTGATGGAAGGGATGAGGGCTCAAGTGAGAGAGGCGCTGCGGACAGCAGATGTTATTTTGTTTATGTTTGATGGGCGAGAAGGGGTCACCCCGCTGGATGAAGCCTTTGCAACCCTGTTGAGAAAAGCTGAAAAGCCCATTCTTTTGCTCGCCAATAAGTGTGAGGGGAGGGGAGGGGCCTCAGGCATTGCCGAAGCGTGGGGTCTTGGGTTTGGAGAACCCCTTCCGACCTCAGCCGAGCATGGGTTGGGTCTTGAATCTCTTTATGAAGGCTTGCTTCCTTTTTATAAAGGCCCCCTAGGGGAGGAAGAGGAAGGCGAAGCCACAGAGCCATCACCCCTTCAGCTCGCCATTGTGGGCCGTCCGAATGTGGGAAAATCAACACTTCTCAACCAATTGGTAGGGCATGAGCGGGTGTTGACGGGCCCTGAAGCCGGCGTCACGCGCGATTCCATTTCCATTGAATGGACCTATAAGGACCAGGTCTTGCGCTTGATCGATACGGCCGGCTTAAGGCGGCGGGCAAAAGTGACGGAAAAACTCGAACACCTCGCCGTGGGAGAGAGCCTGTCTGCTGTGCAATATGCTCAAGTGGTCATTTTAGTCATTGATGCCACCCAGCCCCTTGAAAAGCAGGATCTTCATATTGCGTCCCAAGTGATTGAGGAAGGGCGGTGCCTGGTGCTCGCCCTGAACAAATGGGATTTGATCTCGCACAAGCAAGAGCTTATCACCCATTTAATGGCCCGCCTCACCACAGCTCTCCCGCAGGTGCGAGGGATTCCGTTGATTCCCTTGTCAGCGCTGACGGGCAAGAATAAGGAAAAGCTGCTGGATGCGGTGTTGGATATTTATGGGATTTGGAATCAGCGTATTTCCACCTCAAGGCTTAACCGGTGGCTGGCCGAGCTTGTCTCCCATCATCCGCCCCCTCTTGTGTCAGGGCGACGCATTAAGGTGAAGTATTTAACGCAAATAAAGACGCGCCCGCCGACATTTGTGTTGTTTTCCAGCAAATCAACGGAGCTGCCAAATTCCTATGCCCGCTATGTGGTCAACGGATTGAGAGAAGCCTTTGGGTTTGACGGCGTGCCCATTCGCCTTTCTGTGCGGTCAGGCAAAAACCCCTATGTAAAGGAGTGAGGGGAGGGCTCAAAAGGAGTCTGTCTATTGTGAGAAAAAGAAGTGTCATAGCCACTTCTTTTACCCCTCACCCGCCCTTCGGGCGACCTCTCCCACAAGGGGAGAGGTGGATAACCCCTCACCCGCCCTTCGGGCGACCTCTCCCACAAGGGGAGAGGTGGGTTCATACCCATTCTTCACCTCTCCCCTTGTGGGAGAGGTCGCCCGATCGCAGAGCGATTGGGCGGGTGAG
>CAZSAH010000073.1:0-4230 GCA_964605015.1 uncultured Alphaproteobacteria bacterium
GCCGCCGAGAAGGGGGTCTCGGTGACCGGGAAGACGAACGTCACCTCGTCGGCCTTGGCCACCTCGTCGACCAGCAGGTTCCAGCCCGCCGTCTCGTCGACCTCTCCGTTGCCGACCACGGCGATGTTGAGTTGCGATGCCACGATTTGTAATCCTCCGGTTGGTTTTGTTTGTTGGATCCGCCAGGTTACCTGGGGCCGGGTGCCCTCACAAGGCCCGTCCGCTGGTTCTCCAGGAAGATGGCCACCTTCAGCGAGTCCGTCCGGGCCTGCATCAGGTCGTTGAACTCGTGGATCAGGCCCGAAGTGCCCGCCACGGCCAGCGCAAGCACCAGAAAGTCCTTGACATTGTCAGCGAACAGCGCAGCGCCAGCCGCCGACAGGGCGTACACGAGCGTGAGCTTCAGCCACCGGGGGCGCACGGGAAGGAGGCGCATGGCCACGTCCACCAGCTTGTAGGCCCCGAGCGCCAGGAGGAGGACGGTCACTCCGCTCGACGCTCGGGAGCGTGCGTGGTGCGGACCCGCCGGACGTCGCCGTCCGACATCACGAGGTAGTCCTCGCCGTAGGAGCCATGCGACTGGATGACGCTGTGGACGTAGGGCTTGGCCTCCTCCAGCGCCATCGGCTGGGCGCTCTCCTGCACACGGAGGCTGTTGGCCTGGTAGGCGAGGTTGTTGGCGTGGCTCGCCTGCATGAGGCGAAGCTCCCCCTCCTGGCGGGCCTTCTCGGCCTTCACGACGCCCCGGCTGTGGGCGTACCACGCCTGGGCGGCGGCTGCGGCGAGCATGGACGCCACGGGGATGAGCGGCTCCAGCGTCGACTTGTCGAAGTCCTTGTCCTTCAGGACGATGACCGTCGCCAGGAGGTTCACCAGTTGGACGAACACGTTCGTCCAGAACTCGGTGGTGAGATAACCGGGCTTATCCGTGTTCATTTTGTTCTCCTCAGGTCACAGGCTGTGCGAACAGCAGGCCGAAATCCCGGCCTGCTGGCAGATATTCTGGCAGACGCACGAGCAGGCGGGCCTGCTTGACCGCCCGGCGGTCGTAGAAGTGAAGCTCGGAGTCGTTGGCGACCCCGCTCTGCCAGAAGAAGTTGCCCGAGGCGTCGGGGGCCAGGTACGGGCGCACCACCAGCGACCGCTCCAGCATCACCCCGTCCACGAGGTGGGTTTCGCCCGCCCCGGCGCAGCCCAGCGCCTGGCAGAACACCTCGGCGGACATGGCGCTGGGAGGGGCCTGGGCCACCAGCGACGCACGCACGGCGGACGCAGCCTCGGTCACGGTCGCACCCAGCACCTCGGACCCGATGAGGGCGTCGTCCTCGTCTAGCCAGCGCACCCCAACCCGCACCGACCGCCGCAGGCCCGGCGTGCCGGTGGCCTCGGCGAAGAAGGACGAGACGGCGTACGTGGCGCTGGGGACGACCGGGACGGCCTCGTGGGTCATCCGCACGGCCCCGGCCCCTACAGCCTCCATGGAGGCGCTCTTGGTGCCGCCGGGGATGAGCGCCGCCGACGCCTGGGTGAGCGTGGTGTTGGCGTCGCCCGTCCAGTGGGCCGTGCCCAACTCGAAGGAGGGGTTGCGGACGAAGTTGACCCGGTCCGCCACCAGGGACAACAGCACCTTGCGGGGCGGGGTGTAGGCCGTGGCCGTCGAGCCGGTCTCGATCTGGTACTCGGCGAACCAGAAGCGGTCGTTGGCGGCGTGGTCGTGGATGGCCAGCACCACCTCCATGAAGGCCGAGCCCTCGGGGACGGTGAAGGCGAACTCCGAGCGGCCCCACACGTCCACGCCCGGCGTGATCGACGGTCCGGTGACGTTGTCCACGACGTCGCCCGAGCGGTCGTAGAAGCGTGCGAGGACGTTCGCCCCGCCAGTGGTGGGGTCTCCGGTCACGGTGTTGCCCGCCTGGGCCTGCAAGCTGACCACCAGCGCCTCGCCGCCAACGACCGGGATCATGCTCCCGAGCACGCCCGGCTGGCCGAACGACACGGAGGCGCTGTCCGTGCTGGCCAGGGAGACCCGCACGGCGGCCTGCTGGGACCCGCTGGGGCCGTCTGCGGGCGCAGACGACGTGTAGGCCGTCGTGAGCGCCACCGTGGCCGTGGCGGACCCTGTGGCGTGCAGCAGGCTGATGCCGCCGACGACGTCCATGGCCAAAGCGCGGTTGGTCCCGGTGGTGATCCTGGCGTCCCAGCCGGTGAGGGCCGTGACGAACGCCAGCACGCCCGGCTCGGTCCCCTTGATCTTGTTCAAGTGGACAGCGGCGGCGATCTGGCGGCGGGCCAGGCGGGTGCCAAGCTCGGACTCGAACGGGATCCCCACGTAGTCGGCCAGCAGCGGCAGCACCCCAGCGGGGGCCTTCAGCGGGTCGTGCAGGTACAGCAGCGTCTCGTACTCGGTGCGGATGCTGGAGAGCGCCCAGCCCATGATCTCCAGCATCCGGCGCAGCGGGCCGCGCTGGGCCGTGAAGCTGCGCCTGCGGTCGATCAGGCCCTCGTCCATGTCCCGGAGGTATCCAGGCACCAGCCGCCACAGGTAGTCGCCGTAGCCGAAGTCCTGCGGGGGCAGGGCGGTGATCGTGGCGGCCCGCAGGAACGGGTCCCCGTCCTCCTGGCTGACGAACAGGGCGTAGTAGGTGAAGCTGCCGGGCACGACCCGGCTGTCGACCACCAGCGACGCCGCAGGGTCGTCGCCGGGCGTCAGGTTCTCGCCGTCGTCCTCGTCCACCGGCAGGTCGGTGTGGTTCCTCACCAGCCGCACGGCGGCAGCGCCGCGCACCGGCTTCCAGGAGATGGTCAGGGTCCCGAACAGCGGGGCGTTGTAGAACGTGGTGTCGACGAACGCCCTGAAGTCCTCGACGAGGATGAACGGGCGGGGAAGGACCCCGTAGAAGGTCGAGGCGTTGCTGCTGTCGACGTTCTCCGGCTCGGTGCCGTAGTACGGGTCGAGGCCATACCTGGCCATCAGCCCTCCCGCTGCGCTTCCAGGTCCCGGACCCGGGCCGACAGTTCCTGCACGGCCTTGATGAGCACCGGCACCAGGCCGTTGTAGTTGAGCGTCATGGTCTCGGGGCTGTTGCCGTTCACGACCTCGGGCACCACGTCGGCCACGTCGTCAGCGATCAGGCCGAGCCGCCAGCCGTCAACGCTCTTGAGTTGGTAGCGCTTGGGCTCCAGCTTCTCGACGGTGTCGAGGCCGTAGCTGGCGTCCTCGATGTCCCGCTTGAGGAGCCGGGCCGAGCCGACAGCAAAGTCGGCGGCGGCAAGCGCCACGAACCCGAGGTCGGAGCGGTTCCTGAAGATGATGTTGCCGTTGTTCTGGTCCATCTGGATGAGGCACCCGTGGGTGGACGTGACGTTGGTCGGGCCAGCGACGAGGGCGATCATCCCGGCGAACCCGGCGAACCCGTTGACGCCGCGGTTCATCACCTGCACCGGGTAGCCGGTGGCGTCCGCCTTGCTGATCCCGCTGGCGAAGCCGAGGGTCGTGCTGAAGGCGGTGGTGGAGAACGGGGAGGCGCTGGTGATGATGTCGCCGCCAGCACGGAGGATGTCGCCCTGCACCTGGCTGCCGCTGAGGTTGGTCGTGACGTGCCCGGAGAAGATGTTCGTCGGGAACACCGACGACGCCGAGGAGAACGCCAGAGCGCCGTCGGAGGGGTTGCTGATGGTCCGGTTGCGGCCCAGGCTCGGGAACTCGAAGTCGATGGTGGCCTTACGGCCAGTCGAAGGGGCGGTGACGGTGATGATCGGGGCGGCGACGTTCTTGTCGGACGCCAGCGTGCCGGTGGAGCGCAGGCCCAGGTTGTTGGAGTCGGTGTAGGCGAGGTTGGCCCCGACGAGCACCTGCTTGCCGTTGGGCTGGAGCGACAGGGTGTCGTTGACCGTGGCCCCTTCGACGGCGATGGACCCGTCCGAGCCCCGGACAGCCAGGTGGATGGTGTCGGCGGCGTTGCGGAAGACGACGTCGTTGGCGACGACGGTGTGGGTGTGGTCGCCCAGGGAGTAGCCGGTCTCGATCAGTTCGATGCGCTCGTCCACGCTCGCGTGGGAGCGGGCGGCGTTGACGCCCAGCGTCAGTTGGAGCGCCCGCACCTCGTCCTGCAACTCGTTGACGTGCGAGGCGTAGATGATGTCGCCGGTCGGGGACAGCAGCCCAGGGTCGTGCCGGGTGGTGAACGCCTTGATAGCGAGCGGGTACACGGCCATGGTCAGACGCCTCCA
>CAZSAH010000074.1:0-3690 GCA_964605015.1 uncultured Alphaproteobacteria bacterium
ATAAGGTCAGAAACATCTTTTATTTTTTTTCCTTGCTGGAGAAAAAACTCTATTGCTTCCTCATATATATTATTCATAAACTTCTTCTAACATTTTAGTTTTGACCCACATTTACAAACACACGGTCATTTTTTAATTGACTTAAATTCATTATATATCAAACACCCTTTAATTCAACACTCAGAATAAAAGAAGATGTCCCAACTTTGTTATCAAGAGTTCTTTTGTGTTTTATGAGAAGACATCCCATTCTTGTAACCCTCATGCGGCACAGAGCTTTTTAGCGCTTCCTCTCATCTCTCCCATTACGCTTGAAATCTTTTTAATTTTATTTTGAATTCTAAAAACATGAGGAGAGTCTTTTGGAAAGTGATTTTTTACAATTTTTAAGGCTTGAGTTAAGTAGGTATGTGCTTGAACCTTGAGGTTTTGGGGTTGGTTGAAGTTTTCTTGCTTTGTCTCGAGAGAATGTTTTTTTAGAAAGAGCTCCGCCAAATCTTCGAGAACCGCATATATACTAGGATGTTGGTTTTTTTGAAGTATATCTAAAGCTTCACGAAAATGATCTTCTGCAATTTTAATATGGCCCTCTAAGAGATAGGCTCTTCCCAAGCTTTTTAGTATGTAAGCAAAATCATTGTGACTTTTATCATAGTTTTTCTCATAAATTTCTCGACTTTGCCTAAGAAGAGCTTGAGCTGCCTCATAATGTCCAGTTTCCATGCGAACATTTGCTAGATACACAGAAGCCCGAGCAATTTCATCAAGTTTTTCAGGAAAACGTTCTTTGTAAATCGTGAGGCTTTTTTCTAATAAACTCTTAGCTTTTTCGGTGTTCCCCAAACTTCCATAAACACTCCCCAAGTCCATTAAAGCATGGGCTATTTTACTATCATTTTCAGGGAAATTATTTTTAAAAACTACAAAAGCCTGTTCAAACAAACTCTTAGCCTTTTCATAGTCTCCTAATTTCCTATAAATGTCTCCTAAAAGTGATAAAACCCATCCAACCTTTACATGATTTTCGGAAAAGTGTTTCTTATAAATTGCCAGACTATGTTCAATAAGATCTTTTGCTTGCTTATAATCGCCGATCTCCCTATGAACATTCCCTAAGTGCGCCAAAGTCCAACCAACTCTAGGATGATTACCAGGAAAATGCTTCTTGTAAATCGTGAGACTCTCGTTAAACAGTTCTTTAGCTTTTCTATAATTTGCGAGACTTCTGTAAATATTTGCTAAAGTTGCCAAAGCTCGGGCAGTTCCAGGATGATTTATATCAAAATGTTTTCTATAAATTATGAGACTTTCTTCCAACAAGCTTTTAGCTTTGTCGTAATTTCCTAATCTCCTATAAACATTTCCCAGATACACCAAAGCTGGGGCAATACCAATGTAATTTTTATCAAAATGTTTTTTATAAATCACGAGGCTTTTTTCAAGTAAATTTTTGGCTTTTTCATACTCACCAAAATCCCTATAAACATCACCTAAATGAACTAAAACATGAGCAATTCTAGCATGGCTCTTGCTGTCATCTTTGTCTAAGCCTTGAAGGCTTTCTTCTATTATTTTTCGTGATTTTTTATAATCTCCTAAATAAAAATAAATGTATCCCAGTTCTCCTCCAATAGACCTTTTAATTGTCTCTGTCAGTAGATCTTTACAACTCAAAAGCTTTTCACAATGGCTAACGAGCAGTTTTAGTTTTAAATAATCTTCTTTATCTATTGCCTCTGCAATATGTGCTTCTAGAATAGAAACAATCTCTTGGAGTAAGGGACTATTTTTTTGCAAGCTTAATGCTTTTGTAAGGTATCTTAAACTTATTTCTTGAGTGCTTTGATGAATTGAAAAAGTTGGCAGCGAGTGAAAAGAAGCCTCATTTGTGATAAAAGAATATTTTTTTAAATTATAAATAAAATTTTCTACAACAACATCACTTTTGCATACATTAAGCAAGTCTCTTGGAATATTTTGATGGTCTAGTAAACCAACAAGCAACAAAAGAGCTTCAAAGTCTTTGTGTGTACTTAAAAGCTCTTTTATTGACAGTGCAATAATATTATAACGTGTTTTCGCGTAATTTGTTGCTTCTTTTAAAACATTTTCTTGTGTAGTTGTGAAGCCACTGCTGTTTTTCTTCAAATGCTCAAGATATTTATTGTACGGAATGTTCGTAGTTTTTAAATAATAAGCAGCAACGGATACATCAAGAGGAAAGGGAGGAATATCATTTAAAAATTGATTGGCCTGCTCAACAGAAAAGGGGCTCACTTTATCCGCATTTCCATTCGCCATAATTTTAGTGAAGAGGGTCAATTTTTCTTCAGGAGTTAACTCTCCCATTTTTATGGTTTTATTAACATTATTGTTATTTTCAATATTATTGTCTCTTGTTAAGATAATAACTTTTCCCTTGCCCCAAACACTAGGATCATGAGGAAAATAACTTTGGAAATTTGTAAAATCCGCAACATTATCGTAAATTAACACCCAATCGGACACATATCTTAGCTTATCTTTAATAAGCCCAATAACTTCTTTTTCTCTTTCCTGAGTATCTTTTATATCCTTAATTTCTTTGAACTTTTTTCTCTCGCTCTCTGTTTTAGAGAGGACGTTAGCAAGGTTTTCAAATGAATTGTTAAGACTTTCTTTCGTCTCCGCATTAAACTCCCAAACAACACTTGCTCCCTGGTCACGAGCATAACGTCTGGCTATTGTTGTTTTGCCAGCTCCTCCTATGCCGACAAGAGCGACGGTTTTGATATCTTGAGGTCCTTGGAAACCCTCATCCATTTTAGCTATCACGTGAGGTCGATCAAGAAAAACGGCTCCCATTGGAACAATGAGATCTGAACGGGTAGCGCTGGCAATTTGTTTTGCTTTGTGTTGGCCTAATTCTCCTTGCTTGTCTTTCGTAAAGAGTAAAAAAATAAGGAAAAGCGCGCTAAGGCCCAGAGCACTTTCCACGATGACTCGACTCTTTTTTCGTTTAAACCTACTTAAAAACCCATCAGCATAGGATTGGGATTGAGCCAAAAGATCAAGATTGCTGGTCGGAGGGGGAGCTGGGGGCACTGGTTCAAAAGAGTCATAAAGGGCGTTATAGTATGTCTTAAATTCGTAAATGATTTTGTCGAGATCTATCTTTGGCAGGAGTACTTTTAAAATTGAAAACACAAAAATGTAATAATTATCTTTCTTTGAAATGTCTGTGCATTTAATATCAAATAATTCTTTGCAAGAATTTTCTCCTCTTTCTGCACTCGGAAATAAGACAAGACGACATCTTGGATTCTCAGAAATTTTTCGCAGAACATGAGAATCTTTCTCATTTTGATAATCAAGCAACGCCTCTGTAACGAGATATAAAATACGATTAGCGCGCGTGTTGTTTATGTCAATAGAGGGGTCACAAATGACTCTTCCTTCCTTCGCATCAGTAGACACGTTAATTCCAGCAAGTTTTAAATGACCTTCTAAAGAGTCCAAGATAGAGGGTTGATATGTTTCTTCTCTCCAATGTATCAGAAGGCAGGTGGACTCTTCAGGGACAATTATTTCTGAGATTTTTTTGAGGCTCTTTTTAAAAGCCTCTTGAGCTACCAAGCTCAAATAATATCTTTTTACAAAGACGAACTTGTCTGACTTTTCTATGAAATCTATAACTCCATCCCGAGAGTT
>CAZSAH010000075.1:0-3518 GCA_964605015.1 uncultured Alphaproteobacteria bacterium
ACTCCAATTTCATCATAATATTACGCATATGCGCTTCAATGGTTTTTGGTGCAACTGACAAAAGAGAAGATATTATTTTTGCAGACCTCCCGCTAAAGAGATAGGCGATGATATCCACTTCCCTGCGGGTGAGCCTTATATTATTCACGGTTTCTAGATGTGCAGAATAAATATCCTGAGGGAGGATGAATTTATTAATTTGCATAAAGTAAAGAATCCTGTTTGTTTTAAATGTTTCTTGTCAGCAATGGTCGGCGAAAACAATGTCCTTACAAATTTATACTAACCCTAACCCCCAATCGTTTTCGCATCTAGCGAATTAAAAAGGGGATTTTATTTCTTTTGATAACCCATCCAGAAAAGCATGTCTATATGTTTACTCAAAATGATTTACTCAAAAAGGTTTTCTTAACCCTAAAGAACTTGACTTAGAGAGTCAAAACAAAGGCCCTATGGAAATTTACTTACCCCTTTCTTACTGAAATTCCCAGAATTGGAACTCATAATTTTTTTGCATAATTTCAAGCTAATCGAAAAGCAGATATGTCACCTTTTCTATGAGAAGTTAGTGTTCTGTTTAAGGTTAATGGCCAAGAGGCCAACGTTCCTAGAAGGGGGCGTTACGTTATTGTTAGTTTTGTTGTTAATGGTTGGGTGTTTTTGTTTTTAAGCCTCCTTAGTCATCTAGGGGACGGTAAGTGGTGGTGGTCCGTCCCTTAGGTGCAAAGGTTTAAGAAAAGAGACCATCCAAAAAGCAAAGGGAGGAGTATACATATGCTTAAGACGATAGCTCCAAAGAGCCAATATTATTACCGGTCACGCGTTGAGGTGTTGCTGGGAGCCATGCGGCTCTATCAAGACATTCCTCTCATCCCGGAAGAACAGGCGATATCAACCTTTATCATCGGTGAGAATCATGAAGCCCAGATGTATGGGGGAGCCGTTCTTTACCAAAAAGGGGTGGGCGATCTTCACCCTCGGCTCGCGCAGATCGTCTCCAGCCTTGATCCTCACAAAGAAGATGTGTGGGTGGGGACGGTGTCATATTTTACGGATAACAACAAACCGCTCATGAGCGCACAGGAACACAGTGCTTCCCAGAAATTTTACAAGACTCTCTTTGAGGCTTTCCTAGAGTTTGGGCATCAGCAAAAAGCTGGATTCTTATGCCTCACCTTAAATCCCTCTGAGCATCTCAGAACAAAAAACAAGGGCTTTTGGCCCTATGTCATTGAGGTGACTCCTCAAGAGTCCCTTGATAAGCTCTTTCACGGGATCCTTCCCTTGTCAGAGACGAAAGAGAAAACGAACGACGTCGTTCGTCTTTCCCCGCTCCTTTCTGGCCAGTCCTCCTTGGCGGCTTAGGGTTAGACGCGAAATTTCTTTCAAAAACGCTCACTTTAAACTTGAAAAGGAGCGGTTTTGTTGATTCTATGGGCGCATAACAATTCCCTCTGTAAAGGGAAGAGCTTTTTTTCAACAGGAAAGGCACACATTTTATGCGACATGAGCAGAAGGTCCCCCTTTATGTTTAAGCGGTTTATTTCTTGTCTAATTGTTTTTTCCATTCTTTGGATGGATATAGCGTCAGCGATGGAGGCTGGTGACCCGGGGAAAAATCCCCGCGTTTCAACACGACCCAGATCAATCACCTATTCGGGAGGCCGCTTACAGAGCGACAAAAAAGAGGATGAGGCCGATTCCACAGACCCCCTCCCTTCTCCTCGTAAACGCTCTACCACGTCAATTAAGGGGACGCCCCCTCCTCTCCCAGGAGGTAATGGCCCCCTTGAGTTTCCGTCGCATACAGGAGGCCCGTCTTCCTGGTCAATCCTTGGCACTGATCTTGCAGACGTTTCACTCCTTCTCCCTTCTGGAGGCGTCTCAATCAATAGCTCAAATCCAAGAAGAGTCGTTGCTTTTCGTGAAGAGGAGTCCATCGAACACGGGGTTATTTCTCAAAGAGATCAATCTCTTAATACTTTTTTTAGCTTGCCTTTTGAGGGTGCGGAAGAGGAAGGAGACCTGGACCTCGCTGCTCCTGCCGCGGTACGTGCAGAAAGGGTCCCTTTGCTCCAGGGGGCTGCAGATGTTGAACAAGGCGCCACTCATCGCACGAAAAGGCAGATTCTGCAAGAGATGTTCCAAGGATTCTTGCAGGAAAATCCTGCCTTAAACCGCACCCTCTTTGATGCTTGGCTCACTGAGGGCACGAAAGCGAATGCGGATTTCCTCGACACACCGTGCCGGGAGGTTTTATTGCAATTGGCAAATGCCCATCCAGGGCTGTTGGACGAAGACTTTATCGCCCATGCCAACGGTCTTGTGACACAGAGTACTGACCTTACAACTCTGACACTCCGCGCCTGGCTCGACCACTATGGGATCGGACAATCGGATACCCCCGCCAGCGGAAAGAAAGCGGCTCTCTCCTCTCCTGAGCCCTCTGAGAGGAAGCTGTGCGAGCTTTTAAGAAGCGCTGTCCATAAACACATCGCCTATGGTGTGTTTGAAGACCAGATGGAGCACACCCCACGCGTGAAGGACTTTTTCGCTTATTTTGACGAGGTGACCCTTCGAAGAGCGTTCAACTGTATACAATGGCCCTTGGGCCTTTTTGGTCTTCTTGTGGCGGCGGGGAATGCCTATGCTCAGGGCTGGATTTTTAGGGATGCGATGGGGGATTTTTATTATGAAATAGGTGGTAGAGGTTACTACGACACACTGTTCTTTCGATGCGTGGCTCTAATGACGCCAGTTATTGCTTTTTTTGAGTCTATTCCACGAGACTGGGACTGGTTTACCACCTTTGGTGAATCCAGTGATCACGCCTTTATCAAAAGAAAAAAAGGATGGGGAGCTTGCTTGAGAGAAGGCCTTTCTGCTCTAAGACCCTACGCTGCCTCTCTTCCTGCAATGACGCTTGCGGGGTGGTACCTCTTCAAGGTCGTGTATGACGCTCTTACACACCCTAATAATCCTTATCTTCCTGACACCAGTACGACGCGCATTTATGGATGTTTAGGAGCCTCGTTGGCCCTTGAAGCCATGGCTGTAACCGTTGATCGTGCGCGAGAAATAGAAGAAAGGTTGATCCATCGTTTTCGTTTTCTCCAAGGATGGCTTGGCAATACTTGGGTAGGAAACACTCGTTTGGCTCCTTATCTTACCCCTCCAGCGCCCTCTGAGGATGACCACTACCGCAGAGGCGTTCTGGGGCGCTTTGAAGAAGGTAAGCGCATTATTTTTGGGATGGAGGGGGACGAGGTGGAAGACATTTATGCCCAGATCCATGCCCTTCTTTTTAAGGACAACCGCCAGAAAACCATGGGTCCCCTCGAAGGGGCTTTGGCGCTTGCAATGATTTTTGACGCTGTGAAAAAGAAAGGAAATTTCCCTTACGCCTCTGAGGGGGATGCAGAAACACCAATCCCCCCTCCTCCAAGGTGGAGTGAAAAGTATGCTGTGGCAACAAGTCTTGTTGTGACCTGGCTGGGCGCCAGTGTGGGTCGCTATGC
>CAZSAH010000076.1:0-3381 GCA_964605015.1 uncultured Alphaproteobacteria bacterium
AAGAAGTTCTAAGATTTGCTTTGCAAATCAAGAACTTCTAGCCCGAGGATGACAAGTGTGAGAGAATGCTAACAAAACCAATGATCACTCCCCATCTGTTCAACCATAAAAAAGTAGCCGTCCTGGGGCTTGGGCGGTCGGGCAAATCAACGGCACAGGCCTTGGTGCGCGCAGGGGCGCATGTTCTTGCATGGGATGATCAAGAAGATGCCCGCATCACTGCACGTCAGGAGGGACTCCCCCTCAGCGATCTTAATACGGTGGATTGGGCGGAGGTGGATCATCTTATTTTAAGTCCAGGCATCCCCCATCTTTATCCCGCCCCTCACCCCCTTGTTGCGCGCGCTTACCTGGCAGGGGTGCGCCCCCTTAGTGATATTGAGGTGTTGTGCTTAAGCCAGCCTAAGGCGCGCACCATTGGCATTACGGGGACGAATGGCAAATCAACCACAACCACCCTCATTGGGCACATCCTGAAAGAAGCAGGAGTGCGTGTGGAGGTGGGGGGAAATGTGGGAATTCCCGTCATGGACCTTGCTCCTTTACAGGAGGATGGTTTTTATGTGTTAGAGCTGTCTTCTTATCAGCTCGAAACCACCCCTAGCTTTCACGCAGAAGTGAGCATTTTACTCAACATTACGCCAGACCACCTGGAAAGACATGGGGGGATGAAAGGATACATCGCCGCAAAAGAGCTTATTTATAAAAATGCAACACCAGACGATATGGTGATCATCAGTGTGGATGATCCCCATTGCCTCTCTCTCTATGAGGCGCTTAAGGTCTCCCAAAAAGTCACCCTGCTGCCCATTTCCACCCATAAAGTTATGGCAGAGGGGTTGTACGTGAAAGACGGGACCCTTTATGAAAAATCTAAGCCCATTGCTGATTTAAGACAATTTGACCGCTTGCGGGGCCAGCATAACTGGCAAAATATCATGGCCGCTTATGGTGCGTTGCGATCGATAGGACTTGAGCCAGAGGTCATCCTCAAAGGCATCGCCTCTTTCCCAGGCCTTGCCCATCGCCAACATGTCGTGGGTCGTCATAAAAATGTAGTGTTTGTCAATGATAGTAAGGCCACAAACGCAGAAGCCGTTGCAAAGGCCCTTGCGTGTTATCAGGGGTCGTCTTTGTATTGCCTTCTCGGGGGGCGCGCCAAGGAAGGCGGCATCACCTCGCTGAAACCTTACTTTTCGTCCCTTACCCATGCTTTCTTATTTGGGGAAGCCGCCTCGACCTTTGCCCTGACCCTTACAGGGAGCGTCCCCTATACCCTGTGTGACACCCTTGAAGAGGCTGTAAAGGCCGCGACCACCCTTGCCTTTCACGACACCCATCAAGACGTCGTGGTCCTTTTATCCCCAGCCTGCGCCAGCTTTGATCAGTTCAAAGATTTCGAAGACCGGGGAAACGCCTTTTGTCGCGTTGTTGAGGGTGTCCTTAAGACAAGATAGGCCTCCTAAAGTCTCTTGTAATATTCATCGATTGCTTTGTCGAGCCAAGCGATAACGTCAGGATCCAAATCTGTGTGTCCACCCTTAAAGCCTTTCTCCCAAATACTTTTCGCTAAGGCTGCATGTTCTTTGCCATACAGTTCATTCACCCAATCCATGCAACGTTTGCCAATATTAACCCCCAAATCACTGGTGGGATCCTTGTCTAAATTGGCCTCAATTTCTTTGAGTAAATCACGCCACTTTTGATGAGAAACTTCTGCTTCTGCTGGGGTAAATCTGGTTTCCAGCTCTTGCTCAAAGCTTGCATATTCTTTGAGTTCAGTTGGGGTAAGGGCGTTAACCACCCAAGCATTTTTAAGTTCTTTTGTCATTTGATAATCCTCTATTAATTTAATAATGGTTTTCCAGGATACAGATTTATTGGGGTTACTTTCACAGAGAATGGCCTCAAGGGTTTGGCTTGCTCCTTGCAAGGATTTCACCTGTTGCTCAAGGAATTTTTGCTGAGCGCGGAAATGATCAAAAATATTGATCTCTTCCTGCATCAAGATTTTGATGCGTGACAGCTCAAAACCAAAAAACTTTAAAGCCAAAATCTGTTGTAACTTCATTAAATCCGCTTCAGAGTACACGCGATAGTTGTTTTCCAGTCTTATAGAGGGCTTGAGCAGGCCGACTTTATCGTAATGATGCAACGTTCGCACCGATACTTTCGTCAGTTTGCTAAGGTCTTTCACATACCACTGGGTCATCGTTTTGTCTCCTTGTGCTTCAAGTTAGGGTATGACGCAAGGTCAGGGTCAAGAGGTTTTTTTGCGTTCTTATAAATTTTTATTAGGCAAATAAGATTGACTATTTTGTCTAATTTGTCTATAATAGATTATATAGACAATTGGAGGCAAATTATGCGCACGATTTCTGCTACAGAAGCAAAGCAATCTTTGGGAATGATGATAGATATTTCTCAAAGAGAACCCATTATAATACAACGTCAGCATAGGGATATTTCTGTTCTTCTCTCCATACATGCTTATGATCAACTAAGAGGAGCTCAAGTTGAATCTTTTAATGTTTTTTGTGAGAAAATGGCCCAAAGAGCCCAAGAGAGAGGGTTGACTGAAAAAAAATTAGAGGCCTTATTAAAAGATGATTCCGAAAATTAGATTTGTCGTTGATACAAATATTTTACTGAGTCAGCTTCTCTTACCTTCATCTCTCCCAAGAAAAGCTTTTCAAAAAGCGCTCTCTTCTGGAATTCTTTTGGTTTCAGAAGACGTATTAAGCGAATTATCAGATGTTTTAGGGAGAAAGAAATTTGACCCCTATCTCTCTCTGGAGGAAAGGCAAAAATTCTTTCGTCAGCTTTCTTTGGTTGTTGAGGTTGTAAATAATGTCGTTCCTTTAAAAGCGTGTAGAGATCCAAAAGATGATAAATTCTTAAGTCTTGCTACCAGCGGTCAGGCTGACTTTCTTTTGACAGGAGACAAAGACCTTCTTGTGCTTGATCCTTTTAGAAAGATAAGGATTTTTTCCTGTTTAGCCTATCTTGAAAAAACGGAAGCCTTGTAAAGGCAGCTTCCTGCTTATTGAGTCGGGTGTTATCCCATGGCAAAATTTAACCCCCTCTTTAGGACGAGGAAATCACGAGAGCGTCTGCGCCAGCTTTGATCAGTTCAAAGATTTTGAAGACCGGGGAAACGCCTTTTGTCGCGTTGTTGAGGGTGTCCTAAGAGGAGCTCAAGGTGAATCAGCCCAAGGGGATTGACTGAAAAAACACTTGTCATTCCCTTACACTTGTCATCCCCGCGAAGGCGGGGATCCAGTAAAAACAACGCATTCCGTAGGAATGCAACCTTTTTTTATTTTAATGAAAACAAGTTTTTTTATTGAAAAATCAAAGCGCTACCTGGATCCCCGCCTT
>CAZSAH010000077.1:0-2995 GCA_964605015.1 uncultured Alphaproteobacteria bacterium
GAAGTTCTAAGATTTTCTTTGAAAATCAAGAACTTCTAAGTCGGGGATGACAAGTTTAACTGGATTGCCGCGGTCGCTACGCTCTTTCGCAAGGACGCTTATTACTAACTTTTTGCTTGTATTCAATCATCCTGACTGCCCCCGCCATGCGTCCAGAATATGGTGGGGCCATTTCCAAGGGGCAATCAAAATAACATCAAATCGAAGCGCCATGGGTAAATTTTTTCGAGAAAGATAATAGAGAAGGGCGCGTTCAATGCGACGTTGCTGATAGGGCGTTATGGAATATGCTGCATTTTCAAGAGATTCCCGACTTTTGACTTCAACGGCCACAAGCGTTTTCCCTTTGCGGACCAAAAGATCGATCTCCCCGAGGGGCGTTTTAAAGCGGCTTTCAAGAATTTCATATCCCTTGCACCGCAAGTAAAGGGAGGCGATCCATTCGCCCCGTTGCCCTTTAAGATAGGCGCGTTTTTTCTGATTTAAGGGCAAGGGCATGTTGATAAACCTCCCGTTTTGAGACTCCAAAGGCTTTTGAGATAAGATCCACAGCCTCTTTTACAGAATACGCCTCAAGCGCTTTTTGCAACTGACTCTTAAGATCCTCAGGGGAAAGCGCAGCCGTTGACGACATCCCTTCCACAACCACGACAATTTCTCCACGGGGGGGCACCTTTTCATAATGCTCTCTCAAAGACGACAGGCGCCCTCTTTGAGTTTCCTCAAAAAGCTTTGTCATTTCTCGGCACACGGTCCCTTCGCGATCTCCCAAAACATCCAGAGCATCCTTTAAAAAGGCCACCAGTCTTTTGGGGGATTCAAGGAAAAGAAGGGTGGCCTGAATGGGCTTTAGATCCTCAAGAGCTGTTTTCCGAGCTCCCTGCTTTGAGGACAAAAACCCACAGAACAAAAACCGATCCGGCGCAAGGCCAGACAGGCAAAGCGCCATCAAAGGGGCTGAAACCCCTGGAATAACGGTATAGGGAAGGGCGTCCTTTTGGCACGCCACGACAAGCTTAAACCCAGGATCGGAAATAAGCGGCATGCCCCCATCCGTTATATACGCAATGGTCTTCCCCTCTTTTAAATGGGCCAAAAGGCGCGGCCGCATCTGCTCGGCGTTGTGATCATGATAAGCCAAGAGAGGCTTTGAGATGGCGTAATGATTGAGCAGTTTTGAAGACACCCGCGTGTCTTCGCAAGCAATCATATCGACCTCTTTTAATACCTCAAGCGCCCGCAACGTTATATCTTTTAAATTCCCAATAGGGGTTGCGATGAGATAGAGCCGTGGTTTCATAGAGGCAACTGTTTTCTATACCTTTTAACCTTAATTTTTATATCATGAAATGTTGACCATAACCATCACAGTTTCATGGACTATACCCAAAGGATTTCAAGAATTCGGGTAGGCGCCCAAGTGGTGAGCCCGAGGAGCGTATTCTTATACGTGACCGAGGGCGAATCCCGAAGGGCAACGCCCCCGAAACAGACAAGCCGAAGGGTATATTTAGTCATCGGATGCTTCTCGCATAACCTCCAAAAATTTCATATTTTGCGTCTCATTGCCTATGGACACTCTTATGGAATTTGGAAGGCTTGATGAACAATCTAAAACCAATATTTTATGCTGCTTTAAAAGCCTCATCACCCTTTGAAAGTCCTTCAAGACAAGCATTATAAAATTCGTATGACTTTTGAAAATTTTTATAACCCCCTTTAATGTCACTAAATTTTCTATTAAATCGTCCCTATTTTTTTCAATTCTTTTCCACGATAAAAAGGTTTCCTCCGTATCAAACAACCGCTCCCTCACTTTTGCTTGAGAAAAACTAGAAAAACCAAAAGGAAGCTGAACATAGCGCAAGGTATAAATGATCGATTTGTGGGAAATAATCACACCACAGCGAATGCCAGCAAGCCCCCAGGCCTTTGAAAAGGTACGCAAAATGATAAGATTACTATATTTATGTAACTGAAAAATTGAGGAAGAGAAGTTGGAAAATTCTATGTACGCCTCGTCAACCACAACGAATCCCTCTATGGAATCACATAATTTTTCGATAATTTCAGGGTTAAGCCTTGTTCCCGTTGGATTGTTTGGATTACATAAAAACACCATTTTTGGATTTATCTTAACAATGTCTTCGATCACAAGCGAATCAAGATTTTCCCCCAGAAGAGGAATTTTTTCAACTTTCAAGCCGTGAATGAGAGCCCAATGCTCATAAGCAGAAAACGTAGGGTGAACGAGACAGACAACGTCTTCGTTGGGCTCCGCAAACGTTCTTAATAATAAATCAAGCCCTTCCATTGATCCCACCGTAAAGAGAATATGATCTTCAGAAAGGTCTGCGAAATCACCTGCCTTAGAGAAGGGTGGGGGGTTGAGAGCAAGAATCCGATCGAGATAAATTTCTTTTAATCGAGCATGTTGCACATCTGGATATTCTGCAAAATGTCCCAGATGAGGATTCGTATTGCTGCTTAAATCTACATCCCACTCATCAGGAGAAAAATATTTCTTTATGGGAGCGGGGAGCGATAAACTTGAGAGAATGGGTCTTGTTTTTTCATGAATGCGCATTAATTTTTCCTTTTTCAAATGTATACCCAAAGGATTTCAAGAATTCGGGCAGGCGCCCAAGTGGTGAGCCCGAGGAGCGTATTCTTATACGTGACCGAGGGCGAATCCCGAAGGGCAACGCCCCCGAAACTTGAAAGGCGAAGGGTATAGACGACAGCAAATTGTTTTTTCTTATTACCACCATCACTCTTTGAAAAATGAAAAAAATGATCATTTTCTTACCAAAAACACTGTACCATAAAAGATTATCTCTATGATTTCAAGAGAAATTTTTTCATATACGTTCTTAGCCCCCTTTTTGTCATCCCCGAGTTAGGAAATGCTTTGTTTCCCGAAGGGAAACATTAGCATTCCTTCATCGGGGATCTTGCTTCAACCAAAAAGATCCCCGATCAAGAAGTTCTAAGA
>CAZSAH010000078.1:0-2889 GCA_964605015.1 uncultured Alphaproteobacteria bacterium
GTTCTTGATTTGCAAAGCAAATCTTAGAACTTCTTGATCGGGGATCTTATTCGTTGCGCGCAAGATCCTCGGTTCAAGAAAAGTCATTGTTTTTCTTCGAAAAACAAGCCTTTTCTAGCCCGAGGATGACAAAAGTGAGGGGATGACAAAAATAGTGTCATGCTGAATTTATTTCAGCATCCCAGCGACAACGAGATCCTGAAACAAGTGCAGGATGACAACCTTTGCATTTAGGGGTAAATTCCTTCTGCGTTGATTTTTTTGCAAAAGAATCCCTAGCAATTGGGGCGCTGACTTGTTATATGAAAGGCAGAGGACAGTTTCGAGAGGGTAAGGATTCAATCTAATGACCGAATTATCACAAACTTTGCCTACGGTAAATCTTAGATCCAGGAAGTGGGACAAGTTGCAAGATCCCGCCATTCGGGGCGCCCTTTTTAAGGTCTGTTCTTGTCTGTGCTTTTCCGGAATTAATGGATTTGTGCGCTATTTAGCGCTCACCGCTCAAGAAACGGGGACGACCCCCCTTCCAGCACCTGAGATTGCCTTTTTTGAAGCGCTCTTTGGGCTTCTTTTTATCCTTCCCTGGCTTTTGTCCACAGGGAAATCCGCCTTTCAAACCAACAACTCGCTTTTCCTTAATGTAGCCCGCGCCTGCGCGTCCTCTATGGGGATTATTTTGTGGTTCACGGGACTGGCAAAAATGCCAATTGTTCAGGTCGTGGCCTTTAAATATGCAGCGCCTCTCTTTACGGTTGTAGGCGCCAAGATTTTCCTTGGGGAAAAGTGTGGGTGGGCGCGCGCTCTGGCGATTGGAGCGGCCCTGTCAGGAGCTCTTCTCATCACAGGCCATGAATTTTTTGAGGGAACGACTGGCTGGGCAGAAGTGGGGCTGTTGGCGCTCTTCCCTCTGGGAGCGAGTGCGTGCTTGGTTGTCTCGACAGTGCTTGCAAAGAAGCAAATTCAAAAGGATACGCCGCAAACGGTTTGTCTTTATCTTTTATTGTTCTCGCTGCCAATCCTAGGCCTGGCCGCTAGCTTTCAGTGGATATCGCCCGCCTCATGGCAGTGGCCCTATCTTGTGATTATGGGGGGCTTTTTAGCCGGCGCGTTCATTTTCTTGCAAAACGCCTATGTGGTTGCAGATGTGACCTACCTTGTTCCCATGAGCTTTACCCGCCTTGTTGCGGGTGCAGCCCTTGGCATGATTTTCTTTAACGAATGGCCCACTAGCTGGACATTTGTGGGATCATTCTGCATTCTTATTGCAACAGTTACCCTTTGCAACCACGAGGTGCGACACATGAAAACGAAGAAGCCTCTTCCTGCAGCCGCATGAGGTCCCTCCTTCACCTTGTCTCTTTTTGGAAAACGTCCCCTCATTTTCGAGGGGCGTTTTGGAAGATTTCTTCTTTCCTTTGTTTTTCTGGCATCAATGGGATCGTTCGTTATTTGTCCCAAACCGCAGAGGCCATCGGCCAGACCGCTCTTCCGGCCTATGAGGTGGCTTTCTTTCAGAATTTGCTGGGGCTTGTGTTTTTGATTCCCTGGATTCTCCACCATGGACCTGAGTCCTTAAAAACCCGTTATCCGGCCTTGCAAATCTGTCGCATTGTGCTATCGGCCATTGGGGTTGTTCTGTGGTATGTTTCCCTGACCTATATGCCGTTGGCCCAAGCTGTGGCGTTGATGTTTTTAGGCCCCCTTATTACCCTTTTAGGGGCGAAGCTTTTCCTGAAGGAAATCCTCAGCCGAGAGCGATCTTTTGCAATTTTGGTGGGGTTTGTAGGGGGAGGACTCATTTCTCAAACAACCTTTGTGGGAGGAGCTTGGAGTCTTTTGGCGCTTCTTCCGATCCTAGCCGCCGCTTGCTTTTCAGGAGCAACTCTTATGGTGCGTCGCCTTGCCCAAGATGATTCTCCCCAATTGATTGTTGTTTACCTGTTGTTGTTTATGGCCCCCCTTCTGTTGATCCCCACCCTTTTGTATGGGGTGTGGCCCGACACCTGGCAATGGCCGTGGCTGTTGATGATGGGCGGCCTTGCGGCCAGCGCTCATCTATGCTTGAGCAAAGCGTATGCCTCAGCGGAGGTGAGCTACCTCATGCCCTATGGCTTTACAAAATGGTTTGCAAGCGCTCTGATTGGAGGGATCGCCTTTGCAGAGATCCCCTCTCTCTGGACATGTTGCGGCGCCTTTATCTTGATGGGAACCATTGTGTTTCTTAGCTATAGCGACGCACACCGTCGATCAACTGCCCCAAGGACAGCGTAAATCGTGAAGATTTTTTCACACATTTTATGCACTTTTTTCCTGATTTCTGCTATACTTTCTCCAGCCTATTGTGAGAAAAGGGAGAGTCCAATGAAACTTTTCAGTACAGCCTTTGCCGATCAAGCGTCCATCCCCGTCAAGTATACAGCCCAAGGAGAGAGCCTTTCGCCGCCCTTAAGGTGGCAGGATATTCCTGCAGGGACACGCTCGCTCGCCCTGATTTGTGAAGACCCAGACGCCCCTGGAGGGACCTATGACCATTGGATTGTGTACAATATTCCCCCCACCATGGGGGTGTTCGCCGAAGGACTGCAAGACCTTCCTGAGGACGTCAAAAGTCTTTCAAATTCAGCGGGAACAAAAGGCTACGCAGGGCCCAATCCCCCTCATGGAACGCACCGGTATTTCTTTATTCTTTATGCCCTTGATACGGTGTTGCATCTTCCCGACACCACAACGAAGGCTGGCCTGTTGAAAGCCATGAATGGCCATACCTTGGCAACGGCTACCCTTATAGGCCGCTACCAGCGCCCGTAGGGCCACCCTTGTCATCCCCTCTCTTGTCATCCAACCCCTTGTCATTCCCTCACTTTTGTCATCCCACCATTTTTGTCA
>CAZSAH010000079.1:0-2272 GCA_964605015.1 uncultured Alphaproteobacteria bacterium
ATTCCTACGGAATGCGTTGTTTTTACTGGATCCCCGCTTTCGCGGGGATGACAAGGAGAGGGAAATTGTCGGGCTCTAAGGATAAGTCTTTTATTCCTTCTTTCCCCTATTTATCGACCACTGGTGCCGGCGGAAGGCGTCAATAAGCTGACCAATTTCATCCGTTGGCATTCCCACAACATGAAGAACAGAGGTTGCCAATTGTATGGTGGGCTCAACGGTTTCAGGAATAACGAGCTGGGCACCAGAGCCAATGAGTTTCTCTTGATGTTTATGATCCTTCACTCTGACGCATACGGGTAAATCTGGGAAATACCGACGCAACATGGTGACTGCTCGCACAGAAGAACTCATTTGATTGAGCGTAATCACAACAGCTTTTGCATTTTCTGCCCCAACAGCTTTCATGACCTCAACGCTTTTAGCATCCCCAAAAAAGACAGGCCACCCTTTTTTCCTTCCTTCCGCCACACGATGCATATCCGTATCAAGGGCTATAAAGGGAACCAAGCGAGATGCCAAAAGGTCTCCTAGCATTTGTCCAACCCGTCCAAACCCCGCAATAATAATATGGTTTTTAAGCTCTCCCACCTCTTCAAAGGCCCCTTTTAAGTCAGAATGGGTTTCTTGAGCTTGGAATTTATCCGCACACGCCTTGCCTAAATAGGCAAACAGAGGCGTCAACGCCATCGAGAGCGTTACAACGAGGAATAAAATATCCGAAACACCGGGGGCAAGAAACTTCTGTGAAACAAGGGGCGAGAAAATAACAAAAACGAATTCCCCTCCCCCCGCCAACAGAAAAGAAACCCTTAAGCTTGTGGAAATTTTCAACTTATTGAATCGTGAAATAAAATAGATCAGCACAAATTTTATAACCAACATAAAGGCCAAAAGACTCAAAACCAGGGGCCATGCCTTCAGCAAGACCGCAATATTAATCCCCATTCCAACCGACATAAAGAAAACACCAAGCAGAATCCCGCGAAAAGGTTGTATATCCGCTTCGACTTGGTGGCGGTACTCCGTTTCTGCCAAAAGAATGCCTGCTAAAAACGCCCCTAATTCCATGGAAAGCCCTGACATTTCTGTTACAAAGCTTGTTCCAAGAACAACTAAGAAGGTTGTCCCCATAAAAACTTCAGCGCTTCCGCTCAGCGCTACAGCCCGGTAAAGAGGACGAAAAACAAGACGCCCCAACCCTATGATAAGAGTAAAGGCTATAGCCGCTTTTAAGATTGCATAAGACAGCTCAAAAAAGATGTTCGTATCTTCTGTCCCTAAGGTCGTTGTTAAAATAAGCAAAAGAACCACGACAAGGTCTTGAAAAAGAAGAACTGCGAAGGACACCCGTCCAAAGCGACTCGCCAGTTCTTTGCGATCATTTAAAAGCTGCAGCACAACGGCTGTTGAAGACAACGAGAAAGCACCGCCTATCAAAAGGGCGGCCTCTTTTGATAACCCAACCCACAGCCCAATGGCCGTAAAAAGAGCTCCCGTTAAAAAAACTTGTGCAACCCCTATCCCAAAGACATATTTTCTCATGGCTTGAAGGCGTTGGAGGGGAAGGTCCAGCCCAAGCGTAAAGAGAAGAACAACGACCCCCAATTCCCCCAAAAAATGAGTTTCTGTAGGATCGGTGATGATTTTCAACACATGGGGACCGATTAACATCCCCGCGACTAAATACCCAAGAACAGAACTGATTTTAAAGCGACGAAAGAAAAACACAACCCCCACGGCGGCGGCAAGGAAAGCCAGAATATTTAATAAATATGTCGCTTCAGGCGTCACTCAGAAAGGCTCCTTAGTTATTAGATTCTTCTTTTTTTGTTTAACCCTAAGAACAAAACACAGAAAAAAATGGCTGGGGGACCTGGATTCGAACCAGAGTTGCCCGGTCCAGAGCCGGGAGTTCTACCGCTAAACTATCCCCCAAGAAGACTTGTTTAGACCTACCATGCTTTGGTTGATTTGTGAAGAGGGGGCGTGCGCCTTATGGCAAACTCCCTGCAGTCTTTTGCCATTTTATATTTATACTTTATCATAGATCTTCGTCAGGATCAATTTTTCCGATTGGCCATTTACAGATATTTTTTAAATTGTTTATA
This sequence comes from uncultured Alphaproteobacteria bacterium, assembly GCA_964605015.1. Classification (GTDB taxonomy): domain Bacteria; phylum Pseudomonadota; class Alphaproteobacteria; order UBA9655; family UBA9655; genus UBA9655. The sequence continues at coordinate 2,112 of CAZSAH010000079.1, forward strand.
ATTATAATAATACTTGCCCTTCCCTTTATTTGTCATCCCCGCGAAGGCGGGGATCCAGACAGCGCTTTAAAAAGCAATTGTTCTGCTGTTTCTCTTTCGTTGTTCTACAACATTCTGTTTTTAAAAGGTTTATCTGGATCCCCGCCTTCGCGGGGATGACA
>CAZSAH010000080.1:0-1678 GCA_964605015.1 uncultured Alphaproteobacteria bacterium
TTATTGAAAAATCAAAGCGCTATCTGGATCCCCGCCTTCGCGGGGATGACAAGTGAGGGCGGGGATTTTATCTGTAACGACCAAGATCCCCGATGAAGGAATGCTAATGTTTTCCTTAAGGAAAACAAAGCATTCCTAGCTCGGGGATGACAAAAGAGTGGGAAACCCTGGATTGCCGCGGTCGCTTCGCTCCCTCGCAATGACGATAACTCGAGGATGACAAAGGTGGGGGCTTCAGCGTAAGAAAGAGCCTACTTCAGCTCTACTTTTGCGCCAACAGCTTCAAGCTTTTTCTTGATTTCTTCAGCTTCAGCCTTTGGAGCCGCCTCTTTTACCGTCTTCGGCGCGCCTTCAACCAGGTCTTTGGCTTCTTTTAAGCCAAGTCCTGTGATCGCCCGAACTTCCTTGATGACTTCGATTTTCTTCTCACCCGCAGCTGCCAAGACAACTTCAAATTCTGTCTTTTCTTCCGTAGGAGCTTCAGCCGCCATTCCGGCAACAGCCGCAACCGCCACAGGAGCCGCTGCACTGACGCCCCAGGTTTCTTCAAGCATTTTAGAAAGCTCTGCCGCTTGCATAACGGTTAATTCAGAGAGTTGTTCAACGATTTTTTCAAGATTTACTGCCATGTTTAGATACTCCTTTGTCTGTTGTTAAGGGCGTTTAAGCCTTGTTTCCATAAGCGGAAAACACCCGAGCCAATTGGCCTGCAGGCGCTTGCAAAATACCTGCAACACGTGTTGCTGGTGTTGAAATGATAGCGATAATTTTTGCTCGCAATTCGTCCAAAGAGGGAAGTTTTGAGAGGATATCGATTTCTTTATGCGTTAAAATCTTTCCATCCAAAACGCCGCCCATAACTTTGAATTTTTCATTGCTATTGGCAAATTGTATGCTCACTTTTGCAGCCGCAACAGGATCTTTTGAATAAGCCAGCGCTGTGGGCCCTAAAAGCATGCTTGTAATGCATTCATTGGGGGTTTCAGCGACAGCTAAGCGTGCCAATGTGTTTTTGGCAACCTTATACTGCGCCCCTGCTTCACGCATTTTTCGCCTTAAATCAGACACTTCCGCCACTGTTAGCCCTGTTTGTTGGGCAACAACGACAAGAGCTGACTCATTCAGGCCTTGGCGCAGAGAAGAAACGAGCTGTTCTTTTTCGCGACGATCCATGGATCACGTCTCCATTGTTTGCTCTTTGATGGATGCATCAGGATGACCCCTCTGCAACGCCCAAAGATAGGTTACATAAAACCAGTTGTGACACTGGCTCTCACCCGTCCATGAAAATCGTGAGGTCAAGACAGCCCATGACAGAGCTCTCTTTTGTTCCGACTTCCCATCTGTGTAGGGGCGATTGCCTTAAACCCAATGGGTCCCTACAGTCTTGGACAGGCTTTAAAGAGATTTCCTCTTTAAATCGTTTGTCTTATGCGGGGAAAGATTATTAAACTTAACTTGGCTTGGCTTTCCAAGGATAAGTCCCCGCAGTCTTTGACACCTTATAATTAACTTTATACCGTATTCTTATCCCCTGTCAAACTTTTCGATTGGCCATCGGGAATATTTTTTTAATCGTTTTATTTCTATAACTTACTTATCATCCCTGCCCCCTTTTGTCATCCCCGCGAAGGCGGGGATCCAGATAGCGCTTTGATGTTTTTATTAAAACAAAGTC
>CAZSAH010000081.1:0-1514 GCA_964605015.1 uncultured Alphaproteobacteria bacterium
TTAAGGCCGGGGACCCCGCTGTGGAGGACTTCATCGGGCCGATTCAACCCCGCCGCTGTAGCTTTCGCTCCGGCGTACAGCCACGAAGCCCCCTCCAGCCCCTCCTGAAGGGTGTTGACTGTTTCTGTGCCCGCTAACTTACTTGGGGAGAACTTATCGAGCCCCATCTCCTTCGCCACCCCAGAAGGATTAAGCCTGAAGTGTCCGGACGGGCTATCCTCCTGCCTACCCAATAGATACCGATTAAACGATCTCGCGCTAACCTTCTCCCGCGCCTCCGGGTCAAGCACCCCCTGAGTCGCTAGAAGATCCCGACCCTCCTCGAAGGACTTCTTGAACTTCCTTCTAACCCTATCGACCGTCTCCTCCTGCTTCTGGACGGTCTTAGCTTGCTCCTGAATCTCCTTCTTGGAAGCCTCGATATTCAGCTTGACCTTGATTTCAACTGTCTCGCCCATTACATCACCACCTGGAGTGTTCCGCCGGAGTTGGCCTTGAGGGTGATCGTAGCCGTGCCAGAGCCACCACGGGCGAATTGAACTTGCAAGGTCCCGGAAGCGGACGGCTTGATGGTCCCCGTAATCACGGCGAGATAGCTGGTATTGATGACGGGGATGTTATTCCCGTTTACGGAATCACCGCTTGAAGTGATCTGGCCTTGAAACTCCCCGGCAACGGAAGACGTAGCTACGGGGATACGAGCGTTAGCGGAGAACGTGGTAAACGCCGGGCAAGTTAATCCGAGCTTGATCCCGGAAGACCCGATCCCGCCACCGACTCTAAACACAACGGGGAATCTAAACTGGTATGTCATCCCCGCGTTGACGGTAAACGCCAAGCCGGTAGCGTCTACAAGCGTAGTCGTAGACGCCGTCTGATCGTTCTCGACGATGACCGTTTGAATACTCATGAGATGATCTGAGCGATACCAGACGAGCCAGCGTAGACGGTAACGGTTCCGCCCGTCGTCTCGGCGGCGTATTGAAGCTGGAGAGTACCGGAAGCGGAAGGAGTGATCATTCCCTCGACGATGGCGAGGTAGATTGTCGAGACAACCGGGACCGCCGTACCAGTGACCGCCCCACCACTCGCCGTTATCTGCCCCTGAAGTTCCGCGCTAGTCCCGTCAGCCGCGATTGGGATACGAGCGGTAGCGGCGAATGTGGTGATAGCCGGGAAGGTCAGGCCGAGCTTCAACCCAATCGTCGCGGTATCGGAAGAGAAGAGGACGGCAAAGCGGAAGTAGTAGGTGACTCCGCTTGATACGGCGAATAGAAGATTCGTCATGTTGGCGAGCGTCCCATCCGTCGCCGTCTGATTCGCCGCCTGTACAACACTCCCGGTAAAGCTCGCCGTCGAAGACGTCACCGTACAGATAGCCTCGAAGTTGTGATCTTCGTAGGCGAGGTATAGGTTGTCGTCTACGTACTCCGCGCCGCTATCGCCTTGATTCCTGAATTGAATCGTGATGCCGTCTTGAGTGTTGAGCTTGCCGATGGCGTTATAGAGTTCCG
>CAZSAH010000082.1:0-1246 GCA_964605015.1 uncultured Alphaproteobacteria bacterium
GCATTCCGTAGGAATGCAACCTTTTTAACTTTATTTTAATGAAAACAAGTTTTTTGTTGAAAAATCAAAGCGCTATCTGGATCCCCGCCTTCGCGGGGATGACAAGGAGAAGAAAATTGTCGAGTGGTAAATTTTTCCACACACCCCGTTTTTATCACAAAAGGCTGAGCAGCATATAAGCAGAAAATCCAAGCAACATCACGCCTGACAGATGGTTGATCCACAGAAGCTGGGCGTCTGAAATTTTATGGTGCATCAACCGTACAGCTGTGCTGAGGGACAACCACCATCCATTTGCTCCCACAAAAACGCCCCCCACAAGGGCAAGGCCTTGAAGGGTGGAATCTTCCGCAGGAGACACACTCAGCGCCGTAAAGGCGGCCGCAAAAACAAGCAACGTAATGGGATTTGAAAGGGTTAGAAAAAAAGAGGACGTAAAGGCATGCGGCAAGGTCTCCCCCCGCCCGTTTTTGACCTCGCCTTGATGAAGAGGGGTTTTAAAGATGGTAAATCCAATCCATCCCACAAGGATCCCCCCAAAAAGACGTAAATAAAAATCATATTGGGTGATGAAGTTTGCAATGCTCACAAGGCTAAATCCCGCAATTGCTCCATAAACCGTATCGGCAACCCCCGCCCCCAGGCCCGTTATAAACCCTAATCCATACCGCCCAGACAAGGTTCTGCGAATGCACAAAATCCCAATGGGACCCACAGGGGCCGCAATCATAAAACCAATAAGAATCCCTTTTAAAAACAAGGAACCAAGAGCAGACATCATCATGAGCTAAACCACTTCAGATATGTGAGGCAACAGAGCCTCCTCACATGTACAAGATTCTAGAAAAAATGAGAAGGCCTTATCACTAGGAATGGGATAAAGTTAAAAAAGATCCCCGCAAGGGCTAGGTTGAAATTCCCCATTTTATATTTATAGATTATCCTAAATTTGAGAAAAATGCAAGCTTTTAAGATCGAAATGGCCATCCCACCTTGACCCTCACGCTTCTTTCCTTCTATCTGAACTCGCTCAAATAATAAAAAGAAAGGAAACCCATCATGGAAATCAAATTATAGTATTTTATCCGCATAATAATACTTGTCATCCCCGCCCCCCACTTGTCATCCCCGCGAAGGCGGGGATCCAGATAGCGCTTTGATTTTTCAATGAAAAAACTTTTTTTCATTAAATTAAAAAAGGCTGCATTCCTACGGAATGCGTTGTTTTTACTGGATCCCCGCCTTC
>CAZSAH010000083.1:0-1158 GCA_964605015.1 uncultured Alphaproteobacteria bacterium
ATACCGGTGGGTATGTGCGGCATTACACGTTGTTTGCCCGAGCTTGACAATTCAGGTCAGATACAGAAATTGTACGTTTGTCATGAATTGCAGCTGAGCTCGTGAGATTAGACTGGCTGTTCGATCTCCGCTCTCTTTCTTTCCTGTGTCGGCTTGGTTCGGCACGGTGTTTGCAGAGATCGAGTCACAGAATGGTTTGGTGCCGGCTTTTCTTGTTCTTGTTCTTGGTAAGGGCTGCGGCATAAGCCATCCGAGACCAATTGTGCGCTTATTTTGAAAGGGACCAAATAGTCCTGCAGTACTAACTAATGCCGCGGAAGGAACTGAAGGTGATTGTTGGTCAACTTGGTGTCCCGAGCTGTCTCTGGTTTCTTGGGAACGGGGTTTGATCTAACCATCTGCTGAAGAGTGTCCTATCTTGGGCAAGTCCAGCATCGACGTTGCTCTGTTCTTGTGGTTGGAAGTCATGGAGGACGGGCTTATTCTAGATGGTCAAATGATCCATAGCTAAAACATCTTCGCTTCTTCGCCGGAGGTTTCGTAGTTGCATCGTCCACCTTCCTTTTCTTCATAGGCTTCAACTTCAGGTGTCTGGGCGCAGTGCACAATTAATTCCCTTACAGAGGGCATGAATGACGTACCCTTCAGTCCGATTGAGACTCAGATCTTAGAATACCTTCCAACTGCTGGTGGGAAATGCTGCCAGCTTCAATGACAAGCAATGCGCCGACTCCTTCGATTAGTGGCGGATGGCGGAACTCCAATCTCAATCCACCTCAGGTGGAGACTCATGAACGTTTCTCATGGGAATATGAGTATTAGATACAGATCAAAAAAACAATAGGAACTGCGATGTCATCCCATGGAGTTACAGAAGGGATCGTATAATGAGGAATTCTCGACTTAGCTCTGCTACTAGCTTCATATCCTGAGGCCGCAGCTGAGCGACCAATCACGAAAGTTTACGAACGGCCTTTGTGCCATGGCAACGCTTCTGTCTAGTGATGGACAGTATATCTCTATCGGAGACCTCCGGCGACAGGCTAGACAGGCGATGGTCAAGGCAGACTTTGAGGACTGCCCCTGTCTTGTAGGTCGCAGACATACCGGTGGGTATGTGCGGCATTACACGTTGTTTGCCCGAGCTTGACAATTCAG
>CAZSAH010000084.1:0-1082 GCA_964605015.1 uncultured Alphaproteobacteria bacterium
GAAGAGAGGGAGCAGCGGCGCAACGAGGAGCTGAGAGCCCTCCGAGAGGAGAGCATCAAGAGGGAAGCCCAACACGAGCGCGAGAAGCAGGAGGCCCGACATGCCCAGGAGGTGGCGGCATTGCGGGAAGAGTTCCGAAGGCTCGCCGAGAAGCCTCAGGGACCGGACCCCGTTCTTCTCGAGCTCAAGGATGCGCTGAGGCGGCTCGAGGATGAGAATCGGCGTCTTCGTGATGACCACAAGGGGGGAAGTGAGCTCGCGTCCCTCGTCACGATGATGATGAACATGTCCAACGCCCAGCAGGCGCAGTTCACGCAGCTCCTTCCCCTTCTTTTGAAGAAGGACGACGGGACCACGCCTCTCATCATCGAAAGCATGCGTCAGCAGGCCGACGCGACCCGGGAGATCTTCCGGGCGATCTCAGAGCAGATGCGCGAGCGTGATCGAATCGCGATGACCCCGAAAGATGCCTTGGACATGGCAGAGAAGCTCCGGCAGACGTCTGGTGCAGACATCATGCTGAAGAACGTCGCCGACGCGTATCAAGGAGTTTTCGGGATGACCAAGCAGTTTGCTGAGATGATGAATCAGATGTCCGGGAGCAACAATGAAAGTCCGGCCGTCGGAATCATCAAGGACGTTGTCGAGAAGGCCGGGGAGACGGTGAAGACCGTCATGCAGGCCAAAAGGGACACTGCCGTCGGCGAGGCCCGCGCCCGCGAGGTCGAAGCCGCCGCGCAGATCACGGCATCGCGGGCGGTTGCGGGGCCCCAGCAAGTTCAAGCCCAACAGGCCCCTGGTAAGCCGACGGGCTTCGTACCCCCGCCCCAGGTCGTGCAGGTCGCCGGGGCCGACGCCGAGACCGTGAAGCTCTTTGCGCAGGCGGCGGAGCACGTCGTGCGTCTGCGTCTTGGGGTGAATGGAGGACAGGTCTCACCGGAGCAGGCCTGGAATTGGATCCAGAACGCCGTCGTGCAGGTTAAACAGGCCGGTTGGCGGATCCCTGCGATGTTGATGCTGGAGCAGGGGCAGGTCGGGGAGTTCGTTGAGGCCCTCGTGCCTCAGGCGGCGAAGCCCTGGAA
>CAZSAH010000085.1:0-1013 GCA_964605015.1 uncultured Alphaproteobacteria bacterium
TGCGTCACCCTCAGAGGCGTAGGAGAATCCTTTCTTTTTCACAGCGTCAAAAATCATCGCAAGCGTCAAAGCTCCCTCTAGGGGGCCCACGGTTTTGTGGCGGTTGTCCTTAAAAAGAAGGGCATGGATCTGGGCATAAAGGTCTTCCACCTCTTCACCCTCCATTCCAAAAATGAGGGCCTTGCCTTCTTCAAAGCGCTCTAGAACGCCTCTGCGGTAGTGGTCATCCGCAGAAGGCGCTGGAGGAATGAGATAAGGAGCCAAACGGGTGTGCCCCAGCCAGGTAGTGCCAAGCCACCCTTGGAGGAAACGAAAGCGATGGATCAACCTGTCTTCCATTTCTCGGGCACGCTCAACGGTGAGGGCCATGGCTTCAAGAGCTAGTAGGACTCCAACAGATGTATTAATGGGTATTTGACCGGTGCTTGAGAAGTAACTATCGGGGTGTTTAAGGGCTGCAAGCACGTACTTGAAAGCATACCACCCCTCAAGCGTCATGGCAGGAAGGGAGGCAGCGTAGGGTCTCAAAGCAGAAAGGGCTTCTCTAAAGTAAGCCCCCCGTCCTTGCTGTCTTTTGATAAAGGCGCGATCACTGGATTCTCCAAAGGTGGTAAACCACTCCCAGTCTCGAGGAACAGAGTCAAAAAAAGAAGTAATTGGCGCAATGAGGCACGTCCCCACAACGACATTGAAGAAAATGTGATCATCCCAAGTGTAATCTTTTCTCCACTTTCGTGATATTTGATAATAAAGACTTGTCATCACACCCCTAAAAATCTCGAACTGAGAAAGGGCATTTACTGTAGCCACAAGAAGACCAAAAACACCCAAGGGCCATTGTATACAGTTGAACGCTCTTCGAAGGGTCACCTTGTCGAAATAAACGAAAAGGGCCTCCAAGTGTGGGTGTTTCTCCATCTGGTCCTCAAACACGCCATAGGCGATGTGTCTATGGACGGCGCTTCTTAAAAGCTCGCACAGCTTCCTCTCAGAGGGCTCAGGAGAGGAGAGAG